>JBDRQZ010000598.1:0-2565 GCA_043826025.1 bacterium
GGGCTACGTTGAGTATGTCCGCTACACCCGCGAAAGCCTTCTCAAGGCCAATGATCTCTTCAGACGGGCGCTTAGGGAAGATTCCACGTTTTTACTCGGATACACTGCCTCGGTCGATACGTACAGTCAGCTCCAACTGCGAGGATGGGGCGAGCGCGCTGCGTATCTCGACTCAGCAAGGTCCCTCATCGCGAGAGCTGAGCGAATTCACAACGCAGGCTCATCTGTGGCATTCCTACGCTCCAAGGCGTTAATGGAGTCGGTTGAGGGGCAGAAGCTATTTGAGCAGTTTGGGCTCGATAGTTCGATCGTCGACACAGATTTCTCAGAGACTGAAAGGCAGAAGAGAGCAGACGAGCTGGCTCTAGTCGTGGAGCGATTCGACGCTGCTCGAGATCTTTTCGATAGTGCGCTGTCGATTTCTTCCTCGTGTCCGGTGACACGCAACAATCGAGTGGCGACTCTAGCTCAATTAGGCGACCTGCTCATAAGGTGCGGGGAGATTGAGAAAGGCTCTCAAGTGCTCGTCGCTGCTGATTCTCTGCTTAGAATCGAGATATCAGAGAATAGCTTCTTTGCTCCCTTCTATGTGAATCTTGGTTTTCTGCACTTGGCGCAATACGAGGCAGCCGAAGCTGGAGCGAAGGCGCAGCTAGTGAGTGATCCAATGACTTGGCTGGATCGGGCAGAGACCGCGCTGAAGTGGGCGATCAAACTCAGCGACACGTCTGCGACAGCAGGGCTCTCAACAGTTGGCCACGCGTACTACAATTTGGCTTGTGTTGAAGCAAAGCGATCACAGCAGACTTCGTTAGAACGCGCAGTGACTCTGCTCAAACGAGCGGCTGACTACGGCGGATTTAACTTCTGTGAGATGATCGGTCGCGACCCTGACCTCGAAGCGGTGCGACGGGTTATCCCAATCTTCAGGCATCTCCGCCGCTACAATGGTTGCAGCGGGAGTGAAATAGCATCCAATGGCGTAAAATCGCTCTCCACTGACTATGACGCGCGGGAAGACGCCATACTTGTCGCTACACTCTATAGGTAGCGACACTGCTGAGCACTGCCGCACAGCCTGTCAGTTGGGCTCCTGAAGCCGCTTGAGTCTCTAGGAGTTTGGTACACACCTAATCGTGTATCTCCGAATCCGCTTCTTCGCCGCGGCGGGACCAATCTGCGTCATGCGACAGGATTTGGGAGCAACTCACTCGGCGAGGTGAGGTGAGGATGTCGCTAACAGATAATGGAGACCGATATTGGCGTTAAGCGATCACCCAACGTTGGCTTTTGGAGTACGAGTACTAAAGCTGCAGCGCGAACGGATTCTCTAGCGCCCCGCAGACCCAGCGGAGGAAGCGGGCAGCTTCGGCGCCGTCGATGATGCGGTGGTCGTAGGAGAGCGACACGGGCATTACGGTGCGCGGGTCGAAGTCATCATCGCGCCAGACCGGCTGCACTTTGCTGCGGCTCACTCCGAGAATCGCCACCTGTGGCCAGTAGACTATCGGCGTGAAATTGGTGCCGCCGATACTGCCCTGATTGGAGATCGTAAAGGAACCGCCTTCGAGGTCCTCGATACTGACCTTGCCCTTGCGGGCACGTTCGGCCAGACTGGTCAGCTCGACCGCCAGTTCCTTGATGCCCTTCTTGTCGACATCACGAATCACCGGCACCAACAGGCCCCGCTCGGTATCAACCGCAAGGCCGATGTGATAGTACTCCTTGAGGATCAACTCCTCGGCCTGGGTGTCGATGCTGGCATTGAATTCGGGGAACTCCTTGAGCGCGGCAGCGATCACCTTGAGCAGGATAGCAGTAACCGTGAGCTTGCCGCCGGCTGATTCGACTGACTTAGCATACTGCTCGCGGAACTCCTCGGCCAAAGTAATGTCGGCTTCATCGAATTGCGTGACATGAGGCACGGTGGTCCAGGCCTGAGTCATACTCCTAGCAGTTAGTTTGCGAACTTTGGTCATCGGTTCGCGCACGATCCGACCCCACTTGCTGAAATCGGGTAGGGGCTGTTGTGGTGTGGTCGTAGCGGGGCGCTCGGCCGTCATCTGCCGCTTGACGTAGTTCTTCAAATCTTCAGCAACGATCCGGCCGCCCGGACCTGTGCCTTGTACTTGTTCGATGGCGACACCGAGTTCACGTGCCAGCCGCCGCACCGAAGGCGCAGCCGGGGCGGCTTTGCCAGGGGGGAGTGGCGCAGGAGACGGTTTCGGTTTCGCCTCAGAATCTTTCTTGGGCTCTGCCGCCGGCTTCGCCTCTGGCTCGCTGCTTCTCTCAACTGCCGGCTGAGGCTCCGCTTTCTCCTCTGGTTTCTTTGCCGTCGGGGCTGCTGTTTCTCCAGCCGCAGCCTCGGAATCCAGTTTGCCGATCACCTGACCCGGTTTGACTTCATCGCCTTCCTTGACGAGAATCTCGGTGATCTTTCCGGCCTTGGGTGAGGGAATCTCAACCACCGCTTTGTCGGTCTCAAGCTCGATGATGCCCTGATCGGCCGCTACTGTGTCACCGACCTTGACCAGCACCTTGACAACATCGCCGGTCTCGACGTTT
>JBDRQZ010000599.1:0-3289 GCA_043826025.1 bacterium
CATTCCATTGTGTTTGCAAAGCTGGTGCGCAAGCGCACCCTACGAATAAAACCCCCTCTCCCGCAAGCGGGAGAGGGTTGGGGTGAGGGGCGTTGAGTGCCTGCCTATTGGCTTGAATCCCACAAGCCCTCATCCCCAACCCTTCTCCCCCTTGCGGGCGAAGGGAGCTTCGTAGGATGGGTGGAGCAAAGCGATACCCATCGATTTTGTCCTGCTCCGAACTTAACATAGCGCGCCACTTCGCTTGTGCCTCCGTTTGATGCAAAATCCCGCCTGACCTCAATCTCACCCGACACCGGAGCAACCCATGGACATCGCCCGCATCGCCTTGACCCGCCACACCTGCAAAGCCTACGACCCCAGTCGCAAGATACCCGCAGATCAGATCGAACAACTCAAGACCCTGCTCCGATTCTCCCCCTCGTCGATCAACTCGCAACCCTGGCACTTCATCATCGCGTCCAGTGAAGCAGGCAAGGCGCGCGTTGCCAAGGCCGCGCAACACGGCGTCTATGCAAATAACGGCCCCAAGATACTTAACGCCTCCCACGTCGTCGTATTCTGCGCCCGCACAACCATGGACGAAGTCCACCTCGCCAGCCTGCTCGCGCAGGAAGATGCCGACGGACGCTACCCCACGCCGGAGAGCCGTGCCGCGCAAAGCAAGGGACGCGGTTTCTATACCGGCCTGCACCGCTACGATCTCAAAGACATGCAGCACTGGATGGAAAAACAGGTGTACCTCGCCCTCGGCACCCTGCTGCTGGGTGCCGCCGCGCTGGAGATCGACGCCACCCCCATCGAAGGCTTCGACCCGCGCATCCTCAACGAAGAGCTCGGCCTGCGCGAACAAGGCCTGACCAGCGTGGTGATCGCTGCGCTGGGTTATCGCGGTGCGGATGACTTCAATGCGAAGTTGCCGAAGTCGAGGTTTCCGGTGGAGAAGGTGGTTGGGGAGATTTGAGGGGCTGGATTTCGGACGGGGTTGTCTGGTCTTGGTCTGCTGTGTGCCCAGAACTGCCGTCCGAGCTTCCTCAAAGCTGCTGCTCAATGTGAACTAACGAGGAAGATGGGGTGTAGTTGAAATTGCCGTCGTGCGCTTCTCATGTCTGTTGGTAGTTGGTCGCAGTCGTCCTACATTCGGGGCAGATAAACGCATAGTAAATTCCCTCAGCGTGATCCTCCAGGTCACTGCGATCTAGTTGCGCTAGGAACATCATCGTTTTTGCACATGATGGGCACTGAGGATAGTCGGCATCCTGTATCCAGGTAGGGTGGCCACCGAGCTGCGAGAAAGTAGTCGGCAAAAACTGGTCGGCTGCGAACAATGGTGATCTTTTTCCGGAGGGAGTAAGAGAGTCCTGAGGTAGCCAGTTCCAGTGTGCGGTTTCCTCCGGCAGGTATTGTGGACGCAAGTTTGATGGATGCCAGAGGCTGCCTCCTTGCCTGTCGAATGCACCGAACACTGGGGTGACAACGGTGCATATCTCGCAAGTGGTTACGCGGATTAGTTCACGAGCATGGCTTCCGCAAGAAATGCCGAATTCAGATGGCACAACATTAACTAGATTCGACAGCCTTTGGCTACACCACGGGCAATGGTCTTGCCTCTCGGTGATCGCTGTGAAGCTGTTGGGGGACATCGAGCGGCCCTGCTGGAGTTTGGTGCAATGATGGAAATACAGGTCTCGTCGTTGTCCATCCTCTGTGACCTCCCATCCAGCTTCGTAGGAATATCGGTGTGGTGGGATGTACAGAGAGTCTTGCCAGGTTGGAGGGTATTGCCTCCAGCTATCAAACAATCTTGCTACAGCGTCATCTCCAATCCATGCAAGTGCCACTAGGATGTGATTGCGATTCACATCATCCTTCTCAACTCTCATAATGAGCTCATTCCGAATGTCCGGAGAGGCTCGGCAAAACGGCTGGCTCGGCCAGAATAAATCATGCCTGATAAACGCCCGAAGGCAGTTTTCCACGGATGCCTCGGTAAACGCGGCCAAGCAACTCACTCTGTCTTTGGCCTCATCGTTGCGATCAGTACCGATCAACGTTTCGGCGTATATGGCGAGGCGGTCTTGGTCATTACCGCTCAACTGTGTGTAAAGCTGATCTACCGGAGTGGTATGTGGAATCCAATTGATTAGCGGATCGTGCTTGCGCGGCCGGTGAATGATCTTCAGTATCTCAACCGGGTCGGTGACACCATCGAATTCGTTGACATCCCGACGATGCTTCCTGATGTACTCCTCGCGCTCCTTCCTCGCGGTCGCCTGGACACATGGCATGCAGAACCCGTTGGTTCGTTCGGCAGTGGAAACAAGAATCATGTTTGAGCACTCAAGATTCTTACATCGAATCCGTTCAGTCATTCACTTCTGTCCTTGTAGAAAAGCTCACCATTTATACTCAGATGGAACATCAACCCCAAATCGGAAGCTATCTCTTTATGCTCGCTGTTGGGACGTGGCAGCTACTTTAGCATAGGTGCCCGTGAGCCAGCTTTGGCCGCGCTTCTTCGGCACCAGTCCATACAGAATGACTGGTATCCTTGCAGCATGACGAACTCACCCGACCACTCCTTTTCCTCGCTCACCCCGACGCCATGCTCAACGCGCTGGAGAGCATCGGCCTGCGCTGCGATGGTCGCCTGCTGGCGTTGAACAGTTACGAGAACCGCGTGTATCAGGTCGGCATCGAGGATGGCGCGCCCTTGGTTGCCAAGTTCTACCGCCCGGCGCGCTGGACGGATGAAGCCATCCTCGAAGAGCATGCCTTTGTGCAGGAACTGGTCGAGCGCGAGATCCCTGTCGTTCCTGCACTGAAGATAGACGACAAGACCCTGCATCACTTCGACGGTTTCCGTTTCTCGGTGTTCGCCAAACACGGCGGCCGTGCGCCGGAACTGGAAGACCGCGACACGCTGGAATGGCTGGGGCGTTTTCTCGGGCGCATCCACGCGGTCGGCGCAATCAAGGGCTATCAGCATCGCCCCGCGTTGAACATCGAGACCTTCGGCATCGAGCCGCGCGATTTCCTGCTGGTCAACGGTTTTATTCCTGCCGACATTGAGGCCGCGTATCGCAGCGTGGCGCAACAGGCGCTGGATGGCGTGCGTCATTGTTTCGACAGGGCAGGAGAGGTGAAGCAACTGCGCCTGCACGGCGACTGCCATGCGGGCAACGTGCTGTGGACCGACGACGGCCCGCACTTCGTCGATTTCGACGACAGCCGCATGGGGCCTGCGGTGCAGGATCTGTGGATGCTGCTCTCGGGTGAGCGCGAAGAT
>JBDRQZ010000600.1:0-3370 GCA_043826025.1 bacterium
ATGAATACAGTGACGATTAACTGGAGTGGCGGCCTGCTCACGAGTGATGCCGACACCACGCTCGGTGCAATCTGGGCGCTGTTTGAGTTGCCTGATACAGCTGCTGATGACAGCATCGAGTGCCTGCAGGATATGGCGCTCGATTACGACCACGTCGATGGTGAGTTGCGGCTGCTGTTCTGGTCGGGGTTGGATGATTTGCGGCGGCATGTCGAGGCAGGTGAACAGCCGCTGTTCCAGATGCCGCAAGGCGCGACGCTGAAGTTCTTACAGGCCAGCGACTATGCCGGCAACTTAATGCGGGTGACGCTGCGCACGCTCGACTGTGTAGTGCCTTTGCCCTTGACACAGGGGACCAAATGAGAACTGCACTTTTCAGCCTCGTGCTGTTGACTCTGCTGTTCAGCACGCCACTACTGGCCCTGAGTGGGCAACCGCCATTGATTAAGATCGAGAGGTCGCATCATGGCTTTCCGGGCCACTACGACGACATCTCGATCACCGCTCAGGTAGACTCGGGCGAGATAACCGCGTTCGATCTAACGATCGCAGTGCGGCCGGACGCGCTCAAGCTGATTGAGGTGACTTCGAATAGTTCAACGATATGCTATGGCAAGCTGAATCCCGCGGCCATCGAAGACACCGTCAATACTGGATTCTTGCGGATTGTCGGCAGACCTCGAACGGGTAGTCAGGATTCCACGGGCGCGATCGAACTCGCAGTGATCAAGTATCTAATCTCGAACAGCCCTGAATTCGACTGTGGACCCTTGTCGATTCGCTTTGCCTGGTCCGGTTGCGAGGACAACCGGCTGACATTGTCTGACGGAAGGCAAGTTGTGGCTTCACGAGTATTCGACTGGAGCTGGGAGGGAGATCTAAGCAGCGACGACTACGAAATCACCGGCAATGACTGCGCAGTCGACTGGTTTGCCCACTATTGTGGAGTCTGTGATTTGTGCGACGGTCGAGAGCAATCTACCGCGCAGGTTGGTGGTGTTTTCTGGAATGGAGTGATCGACATCGCCTGCTGGGATGGGGATTCGGAGCGGCGCGGAGATATCAACCAAAATGGTATCGATAATGAGATCAGCGATGTCCGGCTGCTGGCAAATGGCATACTCTATGGCAGCGACTCACTCCGCCCGGCCGATTCGCTGATGCGCCGGGTAACCGATGTCAACAATGACTGCGTGCCGGCCTCAATCGCCGATCTGGTCTACTGTGTCCGCATCGTCACCGGCGACGCTCTCCCCTTTCCCAAACTGGGGCCGGTGCGCTCTGAGTATTGCCTGAAACCGCCACGGCCGGTTATTCCCTACCCCTGGCATGCCTGGATTCACAAGAACCGCAATGTCTCTCCGCCGGAACCGCCATCAGCTCCGATACATGACAGCGTGCTGGTCGACACCCGTAATGGCACTCTCGAACTCAGCACCGACAAGGAGCTCGCTGGTTTGTTTGCGATCTTTGAGCTGGACGGCGAGCAGCAGATCGACTCGCTGACTTGCCTAATGCCGATGCAGCTTGAGCACACGATGATCGACAATCAATTGCGGGTGTTAATCTGGTCCGGCCTGGAGTGGACGGTGAATAAGATTCCGCCAGGCAATCAGACGCTTTTCGAGATGCCACGCGGAGCTACGCTGTTATTCCTGCAAGCCTCGGATTACAATGGCAACCTGCTCGATGTGATTCAGGTAACCGACTCCGGGCAGGTGCGGCTGCCGTCGGTGTGGGAACCGTAGAATCTGCTTTATCACCAGGAAACCGGGGAGGCAGCCCCGGGCCACGAACCGCGGAGATGACAATACAGGCACGCCGCGACGCGCTCCTGCTCCTCCCTCGGAAGCGGTGACACAGGACGAGGTCATTCTGGCGCAGGCCAGAATCCACGAGTTGTCCGGAGGCTGCAATGCCAATCACAACACGCTCGAATTGAGGATAAGGGAAAGTCAGTCGACTACGTTACATCTGCATGGGCCCTGGCCTCCGCCAGGGCGACGACTCCAGTGTGAACGGCGCGGCGCACCCCTGCCTGCGGCAAGCTCTACCGCGTCCCCAGCAGCTTCGCGGCTCTGTCGTAATCCTCTGGATTTACCCAGAGCACATAGCCGAAGCGGCGCTCACCGCCGCTGGAGCCATTGGCGGCAAAGACATTGATCCCCGCATCGGCGAGCCGCAGATAGTACTCCACCAGCACGCCGATGCGTTCCTCGCCCTGAATCAAGAACGCCTTGCGCGGTCCGACCAGTTTGACCCCGGCCTCATCCGCGGCCTGCTTCAACAGGCCGGGCACCTCGGGGAAGAAATCGAGCTGCGATTTGCCCTCACCGACCGGAAAGGCGGTGAAATTAAGCAGGCTCACCCCGTGCGCGCTGCAGAATTCGAGCAGTTTGCGCGCCTCACCCGGTTCGTCATTCACGACCGCGTAAAAGTAGTCGACCTCTTTGACTATCTCAGCCATTTTCCAAATCTCCCTTATCAGAGTTTCCGAATGTCGGCGCGCCAACCGATCCAGCTTTGCAGACGTTTCGCCGGACCAAAAGTTCGATCTTTACCGGCAGATGTGGGCATCTGCCGGTCACCTGAACGTGTGAAAAGTCGGCGGCTAAGCCGCGCCAGATTAAAGTGCAGCCCGGAGCGGAAGATGTCAAGTTTTGTACGTTGGGAATCGGCGCAACCGGATACGCTTCGGCTCAGAGCAACTCCGGCGGGACGATTGTTTTGGGTAGCGGCAGATCGCAGTTTTCGCCGCGCAGTTTGACGATCCGGCCGGGGGTGCCGACCACAGTGGCGTCCTCGGGAACATCGCACATGTAGATAAAAGTATTGGCGCCGACTCGGGCATTGTTGCCGATATTCACCGGACCGAGAATGATCGCGCCGGTGCCGATGTAGACATTATTGCCCAGAGTGGGGTGGCGTTTGCGCTGATGTTTGCCGGTACCGCCAAGGGTGACATTGTGGAAAAGGACGCAGTTGTCGCCGATCTCGACCGTTTCGCCGATCACCACGCCATGACCATGGTCGATAAAAAAGCCGCGACCGATCTGCGCGCCGGGATGGATTTCGATCCCGGTCAGAAAACGGGAAGTTTGCGAAATGAAACGCGCGATGAAGCGCAGCTTGGCATTGTAGAAAAAGTGCGCTATGCGATGAAAGAAGATCGCATGGAGCCCCGAATAGAGCCAAACCTCCAGCCCGCGGGCCGCCGGATCATTGCGATAGATCGCGCGAATATCATCTCGGAATTTCACTCGCTACAGTCCTTTGGTTTTAAGCCTCCCTCCCCTACGCATGTCGGCACCGTTGCCACATTTCCCAAGCGAATACGGATTGAGATGTCCAAATGCTAGCGGCCGCGACC
>JBDRQZ010000601.1:0-4726 GCA_043826025.1 bacterium
TGCTGGCGGAGGGTTTATCGATCAACAGGAAGCCATTCATGCCGGCAACCCTTCCTTGATCAAGTCCAGCAGAGTTTGGCGCGTTTCGGCCAGAGGCTGCGGTACGTTGCAGCCGGAAGCTGTCGGATGCCCGCCGCCGGAAAACCGGCGAGCCAGCGCCGCGACATCGAATGAGCTTTGGGAACGCAGCGAGACCTTGATCTTGGCGCTCTCGAACTCGCGCAGCAGGACGCCGACCTGGACGCCCCGGATGTAAAGCGAGTAATTGACCAGGCCCTCCATCTCCGCTGCCTCACCGCCATATTTGTCGAGTAGCCGCCGATCACAGATCAGCATGCAGGTGCGTCCCCGGTGATGGAGCTCCATGTTGGAAATCAGCTCTCCCAGCAGCCTAATCTGAGCTTCGCTGTAGCTGGAATAGACCGCATCCGCGACCTGTCGCGGGTCGGCGCCGCCGGCGACCAGTTTTGCCGCCAGTTCGAGCGCTTCAGCGTCGGTGTTTGAAAAAGTGAAGCGCCCGGTGTCGGTGAGAATCGCGAGATAGAGTTCGGTCAGATTGTCACGCGACGGCTTGATGCCGGCCCGCTCAAACAGCCGATGGATCATGATGCCGACCGCGGCCCGCTGCTCTTCAACCCAGTTTAGCGCGCCATAGTGTTTGTTGCCCGAATGGTGATCGATGTTGATGATTTTGCAGTCGTCCGTCAGGAGGTTGGTTACTTCGCCGATGCGGGAAGGATCGGTCCCTTCCAGTATGATTACCTGGGCAAACTTGCCATAGTCATTGGCGGGATCGTATTTCTGAATCAGGTCATACTTGTTCAGGAAGCGGTACCGCTCATCGAGTTGGTCATGGCTGACGATTTGAGGCTCGGCGCCGAGCTGCCTGCACAGGTCGTAGATCGCCAGTTGCGACCCGATCGAGTCGCCATCGGGATTCATGTGCGAGGCAATCAGCACGCGGCCACCCTGCCTGAGACTATCGATTATCTGCTGCTCAACCATTTGTCTCGCCGCCCTCTTCGCGCTCGATCTTGGCGAGCAGTTCCTGAATGCGCAGCCCGCGCTCGACTGATTCGTCAAAGATGAATTCCAGGACCGGCACTTTGCGAATTCGGATCGAGCGGCTCAATTCCGATTGGATGAAGCCCGTGGACTGGCGTAGCGCCTTGGCGCTCGACTGCCGCACAGTCTCATCACCGTAGACGGAGTAGAACACTTTTGCCTGGCGCAGATCTTTGGTCAGTTCGACGTCGGTGATCGTCACCATTCCCAGTTGCGGATTCCTGAGCTTGCGTTGAATGATCTCGCTGATGACTTTCCGGACCTGGTCACCCAGGCGATGTTGCCGCATACCTGACGCCATTAGTGCCATTCCCATTCTGTTTCGCCGACGATAACTTCGGGGCGGGAGAGAATATAGTTGTCGACCTGGGTCAGGACCGATTCCAGAAAGCGACGGTCGTTGCCGACCGCTGCCACGCCTAGCAGCGCACTTTGCCAGAGATCATTGTCACCGACTTCGGCAATTGAAATATTGAACTTCTGTCGCAACCGCTCTTTAATCCCTTTGATGATACGACGTTTGTCTTTGAGTGACCGTGACTGGGGAATCCGCAAATGAATCGTCAATGAGCCAATATACATGCGGGTCTATAGCTTGCGCGCTATCGAAACCACCTCGTAAGTTTCGATCACGTCACCAACGTGGATGTCGTCGAAATTCTCGACTTTGATTCCGCACTCCAGACCGGCGGCAACTTCGCGCGCATCATCCTTGAACCGCCGCAACGAGGAAAGTTGCCCGGAGTAGACCGGTACACTGTCGCGCACGACGCGCGCCCGATCTTTGGCATGAATGGTGCCTTCCTGCACCAGACAGCCGGCAATGACACCAATTTTGGGAACCCGGAAAGTGTCGCGAACTTCGGCGACACCGTGTAGTCTTTCCTCGAAATCCGGTTCCAGCAGTCCTTCAAGCGCTTTCCGGATATCGTCTTCGACTTCGTAAATGACGGTATAGAGTCGAACATCAATCTTCTCGCGCTGGGCGACCTCACGGGCGCGGGTATCGGGACGAACGTGGAAACCGATAATGATCGCATCGGAGGCCGCCGCCAGCAGGACGTCAGACTCATTGATCGCGCCGACGCCGCTGTGGATGACGTGGACCCGCACCTCAGAGGTGCCGATTTTCTCCAGCGAGTCGCGTAGCACCTGCACGGAGCCGTCGACATCTCCCTTAATGACCAGCTTGAGTTCCTTAACCATACCTTCTTTGATCTGGTCATAGATGTTGGTGAGGTTGATGCGCTTCAGTTGACGATAGTCATGCTCACGCTTGATCTGCTGGCGCTTGCCGGCAATTTCGCGCGCCTCAGACTCCGACTCGACCGCGAGGAAGGAGTCGCCCGCCTGCGGTACACCGGAAACACCAATCACCTGGACCGGCTCGCCGGGGGTGACTTCGCTGACGTTCTCGCCGCGGTCATTGATCATTGCGCGCACGCGTCCATTAAAGCTGCCGGCGATCACCGGTTGTGTAATTCTCAAAGTACCACGCTGGATAATCGTCGTGACAATTACGCCGCGACCCTTGTCCAGTTTGGCCTCGACTACGATACCGCGTGCCAGGGCGTCGGGATTGCCCTTCAGTTCGAGGATTTCCGACTGAAGTAGTATCATCTCCAGGAGCTTGTCAATGCCATCACCGGTCTTGGCCGAGACTTCGACAAAGATCGTCTTGCCACCCCAGTCTTCAGCGAGCAAATTGTGGTTAGCCAATTGCTGTCTGACAGTTTCCGGCTTGGCTTCCGGCTTGTCGACTTTGTTCACCGCGACAATTATCGGCACTCCTGCCGCGCGGGCATGGTCGAGCGCCTCCAGGGTCTGCGGTTTGACGCCGTCGTCGGCGGCCACCACCAGCACCACAATGTCGGTCAATTGAGCACCGCGAGCGCGCATCGCGGTGAAAGCCTCATGGCCCGGCGTATCGAGGAAGGTAATTGCGCCACCATCGGTATTGACCCGGTAGGCACCGATATGCTGAGTGATCGCGCCCGATTCACTGGCCACCACATCGGTGTGGCGGATGCGGTCCAGCAGAGAGGTTTTGCCATGGTCGACGTGGCCCATCACGGTGACGATCGGCGCCCGCGGGATAAGCTCGCCGACCTCTTCCTCTTCGATTTCTTCCTCGCTACCGACCTCTTTGACTTCCTCGACTTCCAGACCATACTCCAGCGACAGCGCACTAATAGTATCCATGTCCAGGCGCTGATTGATGGTCACCATCATGCCCATTTCCATACATTTGGCGATAAGTTCGGCGGGCTTGATGCCGATAATCGAAGCCAACTCGCCCAGCGGCACAAACTCAGTGACCTGGATAATATTGGTCTCTTCTTCGATGATCGTACCATCGGCCTTTTGCCGCTTCTTGGTCTTGCGGCTCCGCTTGCCCAAATCGAGTTGCGCCATCGTCCGTTTGAAGGCGGCCTTGACTTCGTCGGTTTTGATTTCGTTCCGACGTTTGCGCTTGCGGCGGCCCTGGCGACGTTTGCGGAGTTCCTGGGCCTGCTTGGCCGAGCGTTCCATCTGCTTGGCTTTGGAGACGATTTTTACGGTGCCGGCACGCTCGTCGGGATCGACATTCGCGGGGGCGACTTTTACCTCTTCGGTCTCTTCCGCGGGAACCTCGGGTTTCGGCTTCGGCTTGGCTTTGGCTTTAGCGAGTTCGCGAGCTTTCGCCTTGGCCTCCGCCTCTTCGCGCTTGCGTTTGTCTTCTTTGGCTTTGCGTTCAGTCTGAAGCTTCTTGCGGCGGTCAATCTCTTTCTTGACCGTCTCCTTCTCCTCGGTGAACTTGGTCGCAATCGCCTTGAGCAATTGCTCTGTGGCCATCGACATGTGGGACTTGACATCGAATCCCAGTTCACGACAAAGCTTGACTATCGCCTCCGACGAGACATTGTATTCACGTGCGACTTGATACAAGCGCTTCTTCGCCATAAATAACTACTCCCCACTGACACCGGGCCGCGCCATTCCAATGCGCCGCCCGAAGCGTCAATCGACTGCTAGTCCTTGTTGGGCTCCTCTTCCGCCATCTCGGCAGATTCAGAATCTTGCTTCTCGTCTTCAGCGTCCGCTGCATCCGACTCATCATCGTCATCGTCGTCGTCATCGAAGTCGTCATGGAAAAGCGACGAAGCGCCGGTGATCTCTTTCTTTGCGCTCTGTCCTGGCGGAGCGACCGCAGCCTCCGCTGCCCGTCGCTGCTCCAGCTCGAACATATATTCCCGCGCCGAATCGATTATTTTGTCTGCGGTCTTGGGGCCGACGCCCTCGACTTCGGTCAGGCGTGACGGCGGAACTTCGAGAATATCCTGAATAAACTGGTAGTTGGCGGCGATCAACTTCTGAATCGTCGCCTCACCCACATGCGGTAATTTCGAGATCGCCACTTTCGATTCGGCCTCTTCGCGCTTGCGCTCGAAGAAATCGCCTTCCGAGGTGATGTTGATTTTCCAGCCGGTCAGTTTGGCCGCCAGGCGGGCGTTCTGACCGCCCTTGCCGATCGCCAGCGACAATTGATCATCCTCGACTACCATCGTCATGCTGTTATCTTCGGGCGAGGTTTCGATGCGGACGACCTTGGCGGGCGACAACGCCCGCGTCGCGAACATCTCGGGATCGGGATGATATGGCACAATATCGATGCGTTCGT
>JBDRQZ010000602.1:0-2652 GCA_043826025.1 bacterium
CTGCAATGACTTACGATGGCCGAGAAGTGCGACAAGATTTCATCGTCTGGCCGACTTGGACAGCAGGGCACGAGTGCAAAGTTCACGGTGTTCAGTTCTCCCGGATCGGCCTCAATCAGGCAAGAGCAACAACTGCAAGATCTTTGGGTCCGTCTAGCCCCTTGACACATCGAGTCGTTTGTCGCTATTGTTCCCTGCAGATTGTGTCACAAAGGTATCGTGTTATCATCAGATTGTTCAGCAGAGCACCGGAGGGTGATCCCGAGAGCCGGGCAGGGCAGACGTGATCAGACATGCCGGTTGCTCCTAAGATAGGAGAAGTGACAATGAACATTCGCTTCGTCGCGATTGCAGCCCTGCTTTATTTTCTGTATGTTGGTCTTTACCTGTCCGGGTGTTCGAAAAAGTCCACTGATGATGATGACGTGGTCGACGATGGCTCCGCACCAACCACTATCACTGACCTCACCGTTACGAGTTTCTCCGACTCTTCGGTGACTCTGACCTGGACGGCTTCCGGCGATGACTCCACAACAGGTACCGCCGCAAGCTACGATCTCAGAATGTCGAACAGCGCCATTCACTGGGGGAATTTTGATTCAGCGCTTCAGGTCAGCGGTGTCCCGGCGCCCAAGCCGGCGGGGCAAACGGAGCAGTTTGAAGTCCGGGGTTTGACTACCGACAGCACTTACTTTTTCGCACTGATAGTTGCTGACGAGAACGATAACTATGAAGGGGTATCAAACTGCGTCAGCGCCACCTGCTTCAACGATTTCGCAGTCAACATACCTGATGCCGGATTGCTGGCCGCGATTCGCGTTCGCCTCAACAAGCCGACCGGCGAAATTCTCAAGTCAGATCTAACCGCCATGTTCGACTTGCCGGCTGTGGATCGGTCAATCGCCGATCTCACCGGTCTGGAATATTGCACCAACCTGATGATGCTGAATATCATCAACAACTCGGTGAGTGATCTTTCACCTTTGGCTCAGCTCACACGGCTTGACCAACTGCATGCCGGACAGAATGCAATATCGGACATAACACCGCTTGCAGCTCTTACCGGTCTGACCTGGCTGCGACTCAACGAAAATCAAATCGTTGAGGTAGACTCGCTGGCCGGGTTGACAAATCTCACCGATCTGGATTTGCGGGGGAATCTGATTGTGAACATCATGCCGATTGCCGGTCTAACCGATCTGCAAGACCTGGATTTGTCTTCCAATCGCATCAAAGATATTGGTCCGCTGGTCAGCAACGCCGGCCTGGGTGCAGGTGACGATATTTCTCTCATACTAAATCCGCTCGAACATGAGTCGATAATGACGCATATTCCCGCCCTGCGGTCGCGCGGCGCGACTGTGCACTGGGTCGATAACATCGTCCCCCCCGGCGATGTCATAGATTTAAGAACGGGCACGATCACCGCCAGCTCCGTCGCACTGAGTTGGACTGCTCCGGGTGAAGATTTCTATGAAGGGACGGCTTACCACTACGAGCTTCGCTATGCCACCGATCAAAACGAGCTGGAAACGTGGTCTGGTGGCCAAACAGTTGCCGGCGCTCCCGATCCGGATACCGCTGGTACAACTCAGTCAATCGTTGTCTCCGGACTCTTGGAGGGAACTACCTATTACTTCGCTCTGCGAACGCAGGACAATTCAGAAAACTGGTCGGCGGTTTCGAATGTCGTCTGGGCCAAGCCATATTCTGATGCCGTAGTTACCTTCAGCGATCCGGCGCTGGAGGCCGCGATCCGGAACGCACTCGCCAAGCCGACCGGAGGAATCTACAAGTCTGAACTGCTTACCCTGGATACTCTGATTGCAGACGATCAGGGAATCACTGACCTGTCGGGGCTGGAGTACTGCGCCAATCTCATTCTGCTTCATCTGGTCGATAACGCTGTCGCCGAAGTGGATCAACTCACGGGGCTTACGGCACTCTACGATCTGAATCTGCAGGGGAATAGCATCACAGACATCTCGCCCCTAGCCTCACTTGACAACCTGGGTATCCTGCAGTTGACCGGAAATACCATTGGCTCGTTGGCCGATCTGTCCGGACTTGACAATCTGTGGTTCTTGTCTGCCAGCTTTGTGGGTACCGGTGATCTGCAGTCGTTGGCGACTTTGACTAATCTTCAATACCTTTTCGTCATTGGCAACGGCATCTCCGATCTCACGCCCTTGAGCAACTGCACGCACTTGAAGGTGCTCTATGCCGAATACAATTCGATTCAGACGCTTACAGCCCTTGGTGGTCTGCTCGAACTGGAGAACCTGTCGCTGAAGAACAACGACATCGAGGATATCAGCCCACTGGTCAGTAACCCGGGTTTGGCAACCGGGGATCAGGTCGCTTTGGAGAATAATCCGTTATCATCGGAGGCGACCGGCACCCAGATCCCGGCGCTCCGGGCAAGAGGGGTGACGGTGACTTACTGAGGGCTGTGGTTGTGGTGCTTTGACCGGGCAGGCGCGATTTCAAGCCGGATACACCGTGGGGCGAAACTTCCATTCTGCTACAGCCGTAGTGAATGTTGAGGCGAGTATCCACTACGGATAAGGACAGCAGCGATTGGAGCGGAGCGAGATGCCTCGTGTGCTGATGTTCGACCGCTGCTGATAAATTGTGAGAGAGAGCTGTCCA
>JBDRQZ010000603.1:0-2799 GCA_043826025.1 bacterium
GCTTGCGATAGCACTTGATCCCCGACTCATTATCCATCGAGATATCGAGCGTAATCAGATCGGGCTGTTCTTGCTTAGCCTTGTCGAACCCGGCGAAGCCATCATTGGCATAGATTGTGGAGTAGCCGTTATCTTCCAGGAATGTGGTCATCCACTCGACCATATCCGGCTCATCATCGATGACGAGAATCTTTTTCGCTTCAGACATATATGAACCCTCCGACTGGTTATTCAGCCGCTGCTGTAGTTTCAGTTTCTGCGGGGCGGCGACGCGGCAGCTTAACTATGAAACGACTACCCTCGCCTTCCTCCGACTCCAGCTCAATCGAGCCGCCATGAGCCTTGGTGATCTTGTTAGCGATAAACAATCCCAGCCCGGTACCGCCGGCACCCTTCGAGGAAAAGAAGAGACTGCAGGCTTTCTCGCGAGTCTCCTGATCCATGCCGATCCCGTTGTCGCTGACCTCAAAGATGACATGTTCCGGCGTCCCGGCAAGCAACAATCTGACAAAATGCTCATCTTTATTGCTGTCGACCCGGCAGGCATCCATTGAGTTGTCCACCAGGTTGACCAACATGGAGCGGATCGCGCTCTCGTCCGCTTCAAACACGCCGACCTCATCGGGCAGATTGTGTTCAAAGCGGATCTCCAGTTTGGCAGCTTTTTCATCCATCAGCTTGGCGACATCGGCGGTGAACGTCGCTGCATCAAGCGGCTGCCAGTCTGGCTCGCGATCCTTGGCATAGTAGAGGATGTCCATCACCATGCTGCGGATGCGGTCAATATTCCGCAGGGCAATCTCCCAGCCGCGGTCGATCCGGGAGCGATCATCTTTCTGCAAGCCGGAGTTGATCAGGTAGATGCCGCCGTCAAGACCGTTGAGCAGCCCCTTGATGCCGTGCGAGATCGAACTAATCAACAGACCGACATCGGAGAGCTTGTCCTGCAATTGCCGCAATTGGGTGATATCGGTGCTCATCTCAATGACGCGGACAATCTCACCGTTGTCGTCGCGCAACGGCGCGGTGTGCACCAGCATGTTGACCAGCCGGTCATCCTGGGTACGAACCGTCTCCTCATGGGTGCGGGTCTCGCCATCCTCGAAAGTTTGGCGCACCACACAGGGGAAACAGGCTTTGTCGCGATGCTTGTAAACTTTGTAGCACTTGTGGCCGTAGGGAACGCCGAAGGCCTCACGGAAGAGGCGATTGGCCTCGACCACATTCAGATCGCGATCCTGAATCGAGATATAGCAGGGGACCTCTTCGAAGAGCAGCTTGTGCTTCTGCTGGCTCTCGCGCAGTTGCCGGTGCAGCAGCTTGATGTCGGTGATGTCTGTCGACATCTCCATTACCGCTTCGATTTCGCCGCTGCCGTTGCGGATCGGGGTGCTGTTGACTAACACCCAGACGTCCCGGCCATCGAGTGTGACTACTTGCTCCTCAGAGCTGTGGGGTTGACCGTCGCGGAATGTCCGCTCCACCGGGCAGCGCTCGCAAGGTTCGGAGCGCTGCTTGTAAATCTGATAGCAGTAGAGATCGGCGGGCTCGCCGAAATTCTCGACAAAGCGCTGGTTGGCGTCGACGATCTTCAATTCCCGGTTTTGCACCGAGAGATAGCAGGGCATCGAGGCAAAATATGACTGGTAGATATTCTCCATGGTATTACCCCATGGTCACGACTTACTTTTTCTCTTCCTTATCATGTTCGAGGATCTTGCGCACATTCAGCAGAAGCGTCTCCTCGGTGATCGGTTTGTCGACATAACCGTCGGGAGTCGTCACGGCGCGCTGATAGATCAGCTTGCGCAGTTCCGGCTTGCCGGTGACAATGCAGATCTTGATTTCCCGAAGCTCCTTGTCGGCACGAATTTCCTCGTAGACTTCCTCGCCGGACTTACCCGGCATGGTGATATCCAAAGTCATCAGATCGGGTTTTTCGGCGCGCGCCAGCTCGATCGCCTGATGGCCGTCGGCGGCGGTAATGACCGTCGCACCGTTGTCCTCGAACAGAGTCGAGATGAAGGTGACAAAATCGGGCTCATCATCGGCAACGAGAATCTTGTAACCATCCAGCGGACCGGCCTTGACCGCAACCGGCATTTCGGGCACGGCCTCGGCAACCTTCTTCTCCGGCATGACGATCGCATCGGCAACCAAATTGACCAACTGCGTAACCTTCATATCGAGCTTATAGTGCTTGATCAGATCGCTGAGTCCATCGACGCAGTTGTGGCAGGAGGTCACCACATACTTGGCGCCGGTAGCCGCCAATTGATCGGCCTTGATCTTGGCGGACTTCAACCGACGCGGCGTGTATTCCGACATCGACATCGCGCCGCCGCCGCCGGTGCAGCAAAAATTCTCGGCGCGGTTCGGATGCATCTCGCGGAAGTCGGTGCAGACGAGATTCAGGAGTTCGCGTGGCTCCTCAAACAGTCCGCAACTGCGCGCATTGTTGCAAGAGTCATGGAAAGTCACCGGCTCCGAGTTCACGGTCTTGTCTACCTTGATCCTGCCCGACTTGATGTAGTCCAGCATGGTGTTGACTGAGCTTTCCATCGGGAAGGGCACATCAAACTTGCCCCAGTTGGGCGCTTCGCAGCGGGTCGAGCGGTAGCCATGCCCGCACTCGGAGATGACCAGCGTCTTGCCACGTAGCTCGATCACTTTTTCGTACAGCCGCCGCCCGACTGCGCCACCCAGATCATCGTCGCCCGAAAACAGCCCGAAATTGGTCATATCCCAGCCTTCACTGGGCATCGTCCAGTTGGCGCCGGCCAGGTAGAAAATCTTGGC
>JBDRQZ010000604.1:0-3956 GCA_043826025.1 bacterium
ACCTTGTCCTACTTGAGCAAAACCATCTTACGCGTGTCTTCAAACGTACCCGCCCGCAGACGATAAAAGTAGACACCCGATGCCAACTCGGCGCCGGAGTCCTCCCGACCGTCGAAACGTATCTGATGCTCTCCGGCCGGCAACCAGCCAGAGACTAATTCACGGACCTTCTTTCCCAGCACATTGTAAACGACCAGCGTAACTTCAGCATCCTGCGGCAGTGCAAAGTCGATAGTCGTCTCCGGATTAAAAGGATTGGGATGATTCTGTGTCAGACTGAAGCCATCCGGCAGAGTTGCCGCCCGGCTGTCATACTTGAGCACCACTTCCCGACAACGGGAATCGACCAACGACTGCGCTACCAGCTCAACCTCAGTCGCGCCGGAGATCGCAAACAACTCGCCGCTTACCGGTAAGCCACCCTGCCTGCCCTGCGGCCGCAACAAGAGCAGCCGCAAAGTGTCTCGATCCTGCCCGGTCAAGACCTGGAATCTCTCGCCCAGGCCGGAAAGCGCCAGTTCTATTTCGGCGTTCTCGGAGATTGCGAACTTGCAGTAGAGCCCCGCAGCCTCGCCGGCATAGTCGACCCGATAGCTGTAGCCTGAGGCCGCCGCCAGCAGCGAATAGGTGCCGCTTAATTCGGTCTCAGTCTCCGCCAGCTTCGGACCACCGCTGCTCCTGATCTCTTCCATATAGGCCAGGTCTGCCAACTCGCCTGGCGTGCCATTCTGATTGATATCGCTATTGGGCCAGCGCTCACCATCGAGCGGGTAGTGGGCCGGATTGGTGAAGTAATTCTGGAAATAGACATAGTCGGCAACTTCGAAGGCCACATCATTGAGGTTGAGATCGCCGATCAGACCATCATAGGCGGTGATTAGCACACCACCGGAGTTGTATTCAAGTTGCGTGCTGGTGATCAGTACCCCATCGGTTTGATGAACGTAATTCTCCGAAAGGCTGTCACTGTCGATGAACTCAAACCTGACCTGCGAGTAGTAGCCGGCCAGACCATAATCCGGCGAGACTCGGAATCTGAGCCGCACAATATCTCCATCACCGGTCGCCAGCGCGTTGGCGTTGCCACCCATGGTGTCACACTCGGCGTCGAGCCAGATCAGCCCTTCGTTGTTCTCCAGCGAGTTCCCCACCCGATCCCAGGCCGCCACTCGCGTATTTTCAGTAATAATATCCTCCAACGAGATGAGCGTCGGATCGAACCTGATCAGCATCAACATCGAGGCAATTTCCACTCGATTGTGGAGTGAGAGCGTGACCTCCACGGTATGGCCATTTTCTGCCTGTTCCTCGCTCAGCGTGAAGACCGCCGGGATGGTCGCCGCCAGGTCAATCGCATACTGCTGCACACTGGAAGCGCCAGAAGCATCGTGCGCCGTCACACTAAATTGGTGCAGACCGGAATCGGCCACGGCGGACTGCCAGCGCAACATCGCCGGGTTGTCGGCTTCCAGACTGGCGCCGGCGGGCAGGCCCTCGGCTTCGAATCGTACCGGCTCGAAATCGGGGTCGTTAGCGACAACCGCGATCTCGATGGTGTCACCGGCTCCGGCACTTACAGCAGCCGCTTCTTCGAAGACCGGCGCGCGATTGATATTTATGACGTCCAGCTTGACCGGCATCGTCGCCACCGCGATGCCATCGCTGGCACTGAATACTACGGTATAGGGACCCCGCGCCGCCGAACCGGGCCCGGCGTAAGGGGGTGTGAATTCAAACAGGCCACTACCGTCGTCATTGTCGGTGAACATGGCGCCGGCCGGCAACTTCGCAGCGGCCAGCGTCACCGGAGCGCCCTCCGGATCGGTCGCAGCTACTGCCAGCGTCAGCTTGTCTCCCTCACGGAGGGTGCGACCACTCAGCGAGGTAAATACTGGCGGCTGGTCACCGCCGACGATTGTCAGTTTTCCGGCTTCGTATGCCGGATAGATGTTAGCATGCGGCTGCGCAGTCAGCAGGAACTCGCCTGCCGGCGGCACGAAAGCGGTGTCCACCAGCCCCACCTCGCCGGCCTCGCGGCCCCCGGCAGCCTGGAAGTAGAGATGCGCGAGATCGCCGCCCCCCGGGGGAATCAGGTCTTCACTGAGTACCACCGCACCGATCAGCAACGCACCTGTTCCGGCATCGTGACTCATCTGCAAGAAGGTCCAGTCGCCGGACAGGGTGTTTGCGAAACCGACTGAATCGAGTGTCATCAACTCGCGATCGTAGCGCAACGGCACCGACCAGGCGCTGAGCGGCTCATCATTGACCAGCCGCACGGTCATCACGAAGCCGGAGCCGGTGGCCGCCTGAACACTGGTCACGACCACGCTGTCGACGGCGCCGACCGGATCGGTTTGCGCCGAGCCAACGGACACCAGAATCAGGATAAGCAGTGGAACTATGAGGCTAATTGGTCGCGCCACACTAGTTTCCTCTAATCTCCTGCTAACACCTATGTAAATTCGTGACAGCATCACACTGCTGTCTTGAGCAACCTACATGCCAATAACGATTGGCAGACACATTCTAAATTCTTTCCGACGATTACCGGACCCGTCACGAGCCCCTCAAGGCAACCGTTTGTATGAAAATACCTTAATTCGACAGCGCCGCGCTGAGGTGAGGTTGCGGCTAATAAGTAACAGCGAGTAACAGCCCCGTAAGCTTCATCCCTGTTGCACAATCCCGGGTGTCGCCCTGCAAACATTTGCACTCCTTCCGTCGGTCGCCGATAAAAAAATCGCCTGGCCACGAACCGAATACTCTACGTGCCAAGCTAAGAGCGACCCTTGAGTTCGTCGGCCGTTAGAAGTTGTGCTTACCTACTCACCTCCTTCCGGAGTTTACGGGTTCACCAATTAGGCGGAAGGAGAGACTTTGCAGTCTCTCCTTCCAGCCAAAATCAGCTGAAACTACTTCATCAGCACCATTTTCTTGGTGTCAGTGAAGTTGCCGGCAGTCGCTTTGTAGAAGTAAATACCACTAGCAACGCCATCAGCATTCCATTCAATCGTCTTCACGCCAACATCAGTGCCATTGAAGCGCGTCACGAGCTGGCCAGCAACGTTGTAAATGTCAACGTTCCAGTCAGTCACGGTCGGCAGCTCAAGGGTGATCTTGGTGGTCGGGTTGAACGGATTCGGGGTGTTCTGAAGCAGCGCATAGTCGGTCGGCAGAACGGTCTTGGCCACGCGGGTGTTCATCACATTACCGCTGTAGTCCGCAACCTCTACCTTAACCAGCTCAGCCTCGCCTACCACGGTGAACAGCTCGTTGGTACCAGCCGGAATCCGGTTGGTCGTGTTGTTCAGACCGGAGTAAACCAGAACACGAAGTTCGCCATTCGCCTCATGCGAGACAACTTCCATGTCAGTGTTGCTGATGACTTCAACAGCGCCACTCACATTGTAAACGGCAAAGACACCACCAAGCTCGCTGGCGGCATCAGTCGTGACCACACCATTGACCACATTGACTTCAGCAGTGTGGGCAAACGGAGCGAGTTTCGGGAACGGCAGCGCGTCACCCGTGATGATTCTGATCAGGTAGACCAGGTCACCCAGGGAGAGCGACAGACCGTCGTTATTGACGTCGGAAGCCGCAATCTGGCCATCCACGGCAATGTCAAAGACCACGATGCCATAGAGGAAGTAGTTGGTGTAAAGAACCGCATCCGCGATTTCGTTGTCGATACCGTTGAGGTTCAGGTCACCACGACGGTCGATCGAGTCGGCGCACGCAATGTCAATGCCACCATTCCAGAAGTAAATGAAGCGGACAGGCTCGGTCTTGTCAGAAACGTCGCACCATTCACAGGCGCCACCAAACACAAAGCCATAGTCCTCATTGCAGTCGATACCGGTGATCAGGTAGTCGAAGTTGCCCAGATCACCATCCCACTCGAAGTCATAGACTTCCTGCGAGATGAACAGGGTGTCACCACCGATGTTCGA
>JBDRQZ010000605.1:0-2900 GCA_043826025.1 bacterium
GATCCACTCCAATCGCAGCCTGGCGCAGCGGCGCGAGGCACTCGAAGGTTTCAAGTCGGGCAAGTACCGCGCGCTGGTGGCGACCGATGTTGCCTCCCGGGGCATCGATGTCACGGGCATCGAGTTGGTCGTCAACTATGATCTGCCGACCAACACCGAAGACTATGTCCATCGGATCGGGCGCACCGGGCGCGCCGGACATTCCGGCCGGTCGGTGTCCTTTGCCACACTCGATCAGAAGAAAGATGTGAAAAGCATCGAGCGGCTGATTCGGACCGATCTGCCGACCTCGGCACTGCCGGCGCTACCGCCGCCGCGCAAGCGAGTTCCCGCGGTCCAGCCTCCGGCAAGAAGTCAACCGCCGCGCCGCCAACCGGCAGCGTCGCAGCCCGCCAAGAAGCCAGCTTACCCGCGCCCCCGTCGTCAGCCGGGTGGGAAAAATCGTAATCGTTGGCAGCGGGAGAAGTAGGCGCGTTCTTCACGGACCTAAGGCATCTACTTCTTGGTCGGACGACGTTCCGCTTCAAGAAAATGTGAGCACCGGATGCTATTCGCCCGGCGCGGGCTGTGCCAGCGCGATTCGCTCGTCCATGCCCCGGTGGATCTGCTGACGCAGTGCATCGGTCCACACGTCATGCCCACCCTCATCGAAGATCACAATCTCCAGATCGTAATTAGTGCCGGCCAGGGCCTGCTGCAGCGATTTCACCGGATCGTCAAGTCCGAAGCGGTCATTTTCGGCTACATAGATGTGGATTTTACCTGCCAGTTGCGGCGCGAGCGTAGCCTGGTTTTTCTTCAGAATAAACCGGAGGTCATAGTCTTTCCAGGCCTCTGCCACAGCGGCATCGATCACGCCGGTCTCCCGGTCCCACAGCTTATGGGGATGGCCATCTTGGCCGCGCGGGCTGAACACCGCCTCAAATGTACTCAACGCCCAGCCGTCGCCGATGACCCGGTCTACATCCGAGAGGAATTTGTTAAGTTCGCGAGCAGCGCCGGCGTCATCATAAAGCAGATTCGCATTCGGTTTGTAAATATTGACCCCCAGGATCGACTCGAAATCCACCGGGTCGGGTGAGCATGCCCAGACCCCACCGAATTGATCGGGGTAATTGATCTGCAACCAGAGACCGGCCCAGGCCCCGGAGGATTGACCGGTCAGGAAACGGGTAGCTGGATCACGGTAGACACGATAGCTCTTTTCGAGATAGGGAATGAACTCTTCGACGAACGCTGTCGCCCAGGGGCCGTTGTTTTCGGAGTTGGCAAAGACGTGGTAGCCGAGCGGGCACTGCTGATCCAGAAAGACGAAAAGCTTCTCGCGACCTACCGAGTTCATGCCGTAGCGGCGGAACTGGTAATTGCCTGCGAGGATATCCGCGTACCCGGTCCCGAATCCCGGCATCACAAAGACAGTTGCGTACTCCTGTTCGGGTGAGCGATAGTAAGAAGGCGGCAGGATCACCATGCCCTTGACCGAGGTTGGCCTTCCGAGAAAATCGCTCAACAGACGACTCTCAACTTTGATTTCTTTGATAAACCCGGTCTCCAGAATCTCCTTCTGTTCGACTTGATGTTCCAGAGACAGACTTACGACGCTCTTCTCCTCCTCGCGAATCAGGGCCGCCACCGCGTCGCTGTAGATGTTGCCCGGAGCCTCCGAGAAGCTGAAGTCGGTTGTATTGATGTCAAATACCGCCTGCACCGCGTAGTCGCCCGGCGGGAGCTCTGCCAAGCTGTAAGGGTAGCTGTCAACTTCTCCAGCTAGGACATATTCCGCTCCAGGTCTCCAGTTATCTACATCAACTGCGAACCAGGCGCTGGATTCATCGGGCATGCTGTTCCTGAGAGGTTGACTGTAGACGTTCCGGTCGAACATCACATATACACGCCCGGAAAGGGCGGTGTCGGAGACTTGCGCTGAGAGATTCAGGTGAATTTCGGTCGACCGCTTCGGTGTAGATTGGGCAATACATAGGTGACAACAGCCGAGGAAGACGGCGGTCAGCAGCGGTAGCATTTTCATTCTGATCATGTTCCACACTCGTAATCAAATGGTTTTAAGCTCTCGGGATCGACCGCCCGGTGAGCCCACCCTTCAGTTAGATTAGACCTGAATCAGCCGCCTGATGTTACAGGTCTGCACTATTTTTGACCGATTGGCGAAATAGTTTTCATTGACAATCTTGAATTGAGCGTTATACTTGCAGGGCCTAAATAGTATCCCGGATGGCGAAATATCTGTCCGGGTTTTTTCTGCGCGATTATTCCCAGAAAATTGAACCCCTCGGTTTCAGTGGGAGAGATTGCTGCGCAGATACTGTGCCCTTGAGAGGTTTCAAAACTGATGACTGACATAGCTCATATTCGGAATCTGGCCATCGTGGCCCATATCGATCATGGCAAGACAACCCTGATTGACTCGGTGTTCAGAGCGACCCGGACCTTCCGCGACAATCAGGCGGTAGCCGAACGGCTTATGGACAACAATGAGCTGGAGCGCGAGCGCGGGATCACGATTCGTGCAAAACACTGCGCGGTAGCCTGGAATGATTACCTGATTAATATCATCGACACCCCCGGTCATGCCGATTTCTCCGGCGAGGTAGAACGGGTACTCTCGATGGTCGACTCGGTGCTGCTGCTGGTTGACGCCAATGAAGGGCCGATGCCGCAGACCCGTTATGTGCTGATGCGGGCTCTGAAGCTTGGACTGCGACCGATTGTCATCATCAACAAAGTGGACCGACCGAACGCCCGTCCCGACCATGCTCTTGACAAGACATTCGATCTCTTTATTGAATTGGGCGCCACCGATGAGCAAGCTCATTTTCCGGTGCTCTATGGCTCCGGTCTTGATGGTTGGTTCGTCAATGATCTGGACAAAGATGAGCGTC
>JBDRQZ010000606.1:0-4962 GCA_043826025.1 bacterium
CGTTCACCCTGCCGAATAATCGCATCTTTGGAGACCGCAAGACTGGTGAAGCTGTCATCGAGTGAGAGCGTCGCCCGCACCAGCATGCCGCCACCCAAACGCCCCCCCTCATTCGGCACATCGATAATCACCGGAAAGGTATGGGTCTCGCTGGAGGCATTCGGCGTGATTCCAGCAACCATTCCGGTCAGGACCTCACCGCCATTAGCTGTCATAACAATTGTCACTTCGCTACCGATTGAGAGCCGCCCAAAATGGCGCTCCGGCAAATCGGCGCGGACCCGCACATGGCTCAGATCGACCAGTTCGAACACCGCCGTCCCCCGCTCGACCCACTCGCCGACATCAACCATGCGCCGACCGGTATAGCCGGAATATGGCGCCCGGATCACGGCATTGTCCAGATCAAGAGCCAGCCGATCCCGTTCGGCAGCCGCCTGCAGGTAGCGCTCCTCAGTGATCCGCACCCAGGTTCGAGCGCTGTCCAGTCGGGTGTCGGAAATCAGCTCCTGTCGATGCAGCTCTTCGGTGCGCGCCAGATCCTGCTGGGCCAGTTCCCAGGTGAGCTTCGCCTGCTCGGCAACCGCCTGTTGTGATTGCCAGGTGAACCTCAACCGCTGCGCATCAAGCTCGATCAGCTGCTCACCGGCCTGCACCCATGTGCCCTCCTCAGCAGCTATCCCGGCAACCTGACCGGCGACTTCACTTACAATTTTGCCCGCGATCCAGGGCTCTGTCCGCCCCACCAGCGTGATTTGGTCCTGGAATTCCAGTTCTGCAACCTGATCGGTGAGCACATTCACAGCCCCCTGCGCCAACAGAGCTCCTGTTGCCGGGAGGCTGAGCAGCAGCCCCAGAAGGATAATCCTGCAAGTTATTTTCGGCATATTCTTAAGAGTCCTCGTGATTACTTTACCTTTGTCGCTCGGCCCGGACACATCCCAGTCCAGGCGTCCCGTGAAATACTCAGGTTATACGGCAATCAGGGCCAAAATGGCTCCATTATTACCATTGAAACGGACCCCGCCCGGCTAAGTTCCGAAAGGCTTGAAGAATCTGCTGCAAATTGGCCTGGATAGCGACTCCGACGAAGCAGACCTGAAGCTGGCTTTGGTGCGACAACAACTTAAAGACTATGAAGTGGGGCTTGACTACGGGCGGCTGACTTTAACCGACAGCGTAGCGGAGGGACAGCGAGACACCGCGGCCGGGAGAATAGATACCCGAACCATGCTCTTTGTAGGCTTGGTCGAGAATATTCTCCAGCGCGACATTGAGCTGCAACTGTCCAAAACCGAACTGCGCGCGCAGATTAGCCGTCCACCAGCCCGCGGTGCCTTCGGGATCGATCCGATCATCATCGCGATCACGCTGCGACATCCGCCGCTGATCGGTCGCGGCGCGCAGGTAGGCTTCCAGCCAGAAACCGCTCTGGAGTATGTGCCTGACCGCGAAACTGCCCAGGAGCGGTGGAATACGGCTCAGCGGCTCATGGAGGGTCTGGTTTTCGCCCCAGGCCCAGGCAGCCGTCGACCGCACCTGCCAGCTCTCATCCGGCAGCCAAACCAGCCGTGTCTCCCAGCCATAGATGCGCGCATCGTCGACGTTGAAGCGCTGATAAATCGGCGGCTCTCCGGGGTCTTCGATCCCGTTACCATTCTGGTCCAGCCAGCTCAGACCCAGATAAGTGCCGGGGTAGCGATCAATCAGGTCGGACAGCAAAGTGTAGAAAACGAAGGTCTCCGCCTGGAATTGAGCCCGGTTTACCTTGCAGCCTAGCTCGAAATTGTGGCTCGCCTCCGGCCGCACTCCGGCTGTGGGCGCATCCACACCGCTGCTGGAGTACTTCAGCACCACGACATCATTGAGGTTAGGCGCTCGAAATCCGCGCGACCACCCGGCGCTCAAATGCAACCATTCACGGGGCAGATAGCTCAGACTCAGCGCCCCGGAAACATCGGTGTAGGTGTCGGTGAACTCGCCGAAGGGCGCATCCAACTCCGATGTCATCCGATAGCTGCTGTAACGCACTCCCGCCGAGGCCTTCCACAACGGTGACAAAGCTACCTCGTCGCGGAAGTACAGCCCCAGGGAAAGATAGCCGCTGCCGTCGGGGAAAGCCGGCCTGGTAGCAGTTGAGACGCCCGATTCCTCTTCGACCCGCTCACTCCCGACCTTGTCGTGATAAGCTTCGCCACCCAGACTGAGCCAGTGTCGCCGCAATTGATGCGAGACCTGGGCATAGCCACCCCAGGTGGTCAGCCTGTCCCGATCATAAGTGATCGTGCTGGAACCTGTCTCCTGAGTCGTCCGTCCCTCAAGCTCCCGCTGATAGGCGAAACTCGTCTTCAGGTGAGTCGCGTCCGACGCGCTCAGCGGCGAGTCCAGGGTCAGCGCCAGCAGATCGCGATTTTGGGGGTCGTAGAGATAGGTCTCGAATTCACCGTTGACATACTTGTCATAGCGCGGCACTTCGTCCTGACGCATCAGCAGATAATCGAGCCGCAATTGCGTGCCATTACCGGATCGATAGATGGAATGCAGGTCGAGCGCCAGTTCCTCCCAACCGGTTGGCCGCTGCTTGCCGATCTCGCCGCCGGCGCGCAGATCGGCACAGCGCTTCATGGTCAGACCGCCGGTACTGCTGACTCGGCCCTGACCGGCTCCGAGACCAAGTCTGACCGCGCGACCATCATCAGCCGAGCGATAAGCGCTCTCAAACTCCGCCTGCCACAGGGGCACCCCTTGCGGCGCACGGGGCACCTCAGGAATCAGATTCACCACGCCGCCCAAGGCGTCACTACCGTAGACCACCGACGCCGGCCCGCGCACGACCTCGATCCCGGCCAGTGAGCGGGCATCGACAGTATTCAGGTATTGATTCGCGCCGAAGCGATATGTCGGTCGGTTGAGCCGCAAGCCGTCGTAGAGCAACAGCACATGCTTGCCGATCAGACCGCGCAGAATCGGCGCCCCATGACCATGAGTCGTTTTCTGAACCAGCACCCCCGCTTCCTCACGCAACAGATCGGCGGTGGTGCTGCCCTCACGCTCACTGAACTCGGCGCGCGGGACAATTGAGACGTGACGGGGGACGACAAAACGATCGACCGGCAGACGCGCCGCCGTAACGCTGAGCCCTTCCATCAGAATCGCGGTGGGCGTCAAATAGAGCCGCAGAGCCAGTGTCTCTTCGGCTGCTACCGAAAATCCAAGAGTATCTGTCAGATAACCGACATGCGATGTCAGGAGTAGGTAGTCGCCGGCGGGAATCTCGGCGAGGCTAAAATCGCCTCGCGCCTCTGTCTGGACCGCGGCGCCAAGTTCGGCGACAGTAACCGTTGCATTGGCCAGCGGCATTCCTGAATCGACGTTGCGAACCGTACCGGTCACAACCGCGGCGCAAAGAGGCTGACTTAGGACAAGCAGCAGAGCAAATAGCAAACCGAAGAGGGCTCGCGGTGTATCATCAGGAAGATGCCACATGCCACTGACAAGATAGTGCTCGCGGCGCACTCCGGCAAGCATGATTTCGATTTCGGAGAACAACTTGACTGTAACACCGCACTATTGTATGCTTTGATGAGGAACCTCGAAGTTACCCGGCCCGTCGAACATTGTTGGGCCTTGAGTTGATGGGAGAAATGGCTATGCGAAACTGGATCGTTGTTATCTTAGTAATCCTTTCTTTCTCGGCCGCCGCCTTTGCTGTCGAAACCGCCGAAGGACTGGTCGCCAAGAACCTCGCCGCGCGTGGCGGCCTCGAGAATCTGCAGAAACTCACCAGCCTGCGGGCCACCGGCAAGAACATGCTTCCGGGTGGGAGTGAGGTGCCAATGGTGATCTTGCAGAAACGGCCGCAGCAATTCCGGCTGGAAAGCAACTTCAACGGGCACACGACCACGATGGGCTCGGATGGCAAGCAGGCCTGGCGGACTTCGGCGCTGGGCGGCGCCCACCCAATGGATACCGAGCAGGCGCTGGTTGTCCAGTTGCAGACCGATTTCGATGGTGTGCTGCTCGATTACAAGGAGCGAGGCTACAAGCTGGAGTTGGTCGGCGATGAGGAACTGGGCGCGGCCGTGGTTTACCATCTGAAGCTGACCCACCCGGATCTCGCCGATCTGGACGTTTACCTCGATGCGAACAACTATCTCGAAAAGAGCATTACCGCAACCCGGATGGTTGGAGACAATCCCTGGACGGTGAGCTCATTCTTTGCCGACTATCGTGAGTTGGCGGGGGTCAAGGTACCTTACGCGATTCAGGTCAGAACCGCCGACCGTGTTGCCGCCGATATTCGTATCGACAAAATCGAAGCCAACGTGCCGCTGGATGATTCGCTGTTCAAGATGCCGGCGAGCAAGATTGAGGAATAGAGGCAAGGTCAGGCAGGACCTGTAGCTCAGGCGCTGACAAAAACAGGAGTTATCAATGAAGCGTATCGTTGCAATCATCATGCTGGCGACAATCGGACTCGTCGCGACAGCTTTCGCCCAGACGGTTGATGAATTGATCGAAAAGAACTTCGAGGCCAAGGGCGGTCGTGAGGCTGCTGCGGCAATCAAGACTATGAAGTCTTTCGGCAAGTACTCGATGATGGGCATGGACTTCCCTTTCGTGACTTACCATGAGCGACCCAACCACTTCCGGATGGAGTCGAACTTTCAGGGAATGACAATGGTGCAGGCCTTCGACGGAAAAGTTGCCTGGACGCTTAATCCCTTTACCGGCGACACCGAGCCGCGCGAAATGTCGAAGATGGAGTCGATGTCACTCGAAACGGAAGCCAACATGGATGGCCTGCTGGACGGCTACAAGGAGAGAGGCTGGGAATTGACGTTGGCGGGCAAGGAAGATATGGAGGGCACCGAAGTCTATCGCCTTAATCTCAAGATTTCCGACACCGTCAATATCGATGTCTTTCTGGATGCTGAGTTCTACATCGACGTCAAAATGACT
>JBDRQZ010000607.1:0-7564 GCA_043826025.1 bacterium
TCGCGGTGGCGGGTGATGGCTTGACAGTCGGCATGCCGGTGGTGGTGCGGGGCAATGAGCGCATCTTTCCCGGCAGTCCGGTCAATGTGACTGCTGCGGATGGCCCGGTCGGTAGCGTAAACTAACCCCTCTGGCAAACAGACATATGAGTTTAATTCAGACTTCGATCAAGTTCCCGGTTACTGTTATTGTCGGTGTGATCATCGCGGTCCTCGGCGGTCTCTTCGCCCTGGGGCGGGTGCCGGTGCAGCTTACACCTGAAGTAGAGCGACCGATAGTCACGGTCAATACTTATTGGCCGGGCGCCAGTCCCGAGGAAATCGAAAAAGACATCATTGAGAAGCAGGAGGAGTACCTCAAGTCGGTCGAGGGTGTGGTGGAGTTGCGTTCCGAATCGCAGGATTCGCGCGGCACCGTAACGCTCGAATTCAACGCCGGCACCGATATCACCGGGGCGGTGGTCAAAGCTACCAACAAGCTCAACGAAGTGCCCTCCTATCCGGAGAACGCCGAGCGTCCGGTGGTGCTGACCTCCGGTCAGACCGGGGGCGCGATTGCCTGGTTTGTGGTCAAGTCTGACTCCAATACCTATGTGCCGGAGACGCTGGAGTTGCTCGAAGACATGGTTAAGCCGCGTCTGGAGCGGGTCGAGGGCGTCTCCTCAATCAATATCTTCGGCGGTCTCGACCAGGAATTGCACGTGACTTTCGATCCCGATCTGCTGGCCTCCTCGGGAATCACCATCGCGCAGCTAACGGCTGCTTTGCGTTCAGAGAATCGCGACATCTCGGCGGGGGACTTTGGCGAGGGCAAACGCCGCTATGTGGTGCGCACCAAATCACGTTTCGAAAGAGTCGAGGATGTCGAGAAGACCGTAGTTGCAGTCCACAACGGCGTGCCGATCAGGGTCGGCGACATCGCCGAGGTCGCCCTGAGCTTTGAAAAACCGGAGGCGCTGGTGCGGCACATGGGCAGCCCTTCAATTGCCTTCAACGCTCAACGTCAAGTCGGCGCGAATGTCATCGAGGTGATCGATGGTCTGCTGGACCAAGTGGAGATCATCAATCGGGAGATAATGGCGGAGCGGGGTCTGCGGATCGAGAATGTCTATCGCGAGACTGTCTATATCGACTCCGCAATCGATCTGGTTTTCTCAAATATCTACCTCGGCGGCCTGCTTGCCATTTTGACGCTGTTCTTGTTCCTCCGCTCAGTCTCGGCAGTCGGTGTCATCGCAATCGCGATTCCGATCTCGATTATCACGACCTTCCTGGCAATGTCGATCTTCGGGCGCACGATCAATGTCATCTCACTGGCAGGAATGGCCTTCGCGGTAGGCATGGTGGTCGACAGTTCCATTGTCGTGCTCGAAAATATCTATCGCCACATGCAGCTCGGCAAGGGTCGCTGGCAGGCGGCTGCCGACGGCACCCGCGAGGTCTGGGGCGCGCTGCTGGCGTCGACCGTAACCACGGTGGCTGTCTTTCTGCCGATCATGTTCGTGCAGGAACAGGCGGGGCAGTTGTTTAAAGATATTGCCATCGCCATCTGCAGTGCTATCGCCGTGTCGCTGGTCGTGTCGATTACCGTGATTCCGACTCTCTCATCACGCGTGTTGAAAGTCTCAAAAAGTCTTTACGGCATCGACAGCAGCAAGACGGCGCTGGGGCGGTTCTCCTCGCGAGTCGCGGCCTTTGTTGACTACATCAATGCCAAGAATTCGCGACGTCTGGGAACGATCCTCGGTATCGTCATCGTCACGATGTTCTTCAGTTGGTTCCTGCTGCCCGATGCCGAATACCTGCCGAACGGCAACCGCAATCTGGTCTTTGCTTTTATGCTGCCGCCCCCCGGCTACAATCTTGAGGAGATGGTCAAGGCGGGGGAAGTCATCGAAGCACAAGTCAAGCCGCTCTGGGAGACCGAGGGCGCGGCAGCCGACACCTTGCCAGGCGGCGGACTGGACAATTTCTTCTTTGTCGCGCTCCGCAACCAGGCCTTCATGGGCATGCGCGCGCGCGCCGATGACCGCGCTTCAGAACTTGTGCCGCTCGCCAATGGCGTGATCCGTTCGATTCCCGGAGCCATCGGTTTCGCCAGCCAGACCTCGATTTTCGGCCGTGGCTTCGCCGGCACTCGTTCGATCCGGATCGATGTCACCGGCCCGGAACTGCCCGAGATCCTGGGAATTGCCGGGCAGATTTTCGGCAAGGTGGGGGAGGTCCTGCCCGGCTCGAACTCGCGCCCGGTACCCGGACTTGATCTGGGCAACCCTGAAGTACGCGTCTATCCCGACCGCGTCCGCGCCGCCGATGTGGGTATGTCGGCTGCTGAAATCGGCCAGGCGGTCAACGCTCTGGTTGATGGCGCCATCGTCACTAATTTCTTCCACAATGGCCGCGAACTGGATCTGATTCTCAAGGGGGGTGACGACTGGACTCGTCATACCCAGGACATTGCGCAATTGCCGTTGGCGACTGAGTCGGGAAACATCATTACGGTCGGCGATGTGGCCGATATCAGCCTGCAGCAGGGACCGGTACAGATAAACCACGTCGAACGTCGCCGCGTGGTTGCTATCGAGACCGTGCTGCCGAACGACATCGCGCTGGAGGATGCGATGCGACGGTTGGATAAAGAGGTTGTTGCGCCGCTACGCGAGCAGGGCCAGATCGGCGGGCTCTATGACGTCAATCTATCCGGCACTGCCGATGATCTGACCAAACTGCGCGGTGAACTGATGACCGATTTCCATATTGCCATCGTTCTAACCTATCTGCTGCTGGCGGCGCTCTTCCAGTCCTTCACCTATCCATTGGTGGTCATGCTGACCGTCCCACTGGCAACATTCGGTGGAGTGCTCGGCCTGAACGTCGTGAGAATTTTCGACGGCAGCCAGCAGCTTGACGTGCTCACTATGCTGGGTTTTGTGATTCTGGTCGGCACGGTAATCAACAACTCGATTCTGATCGTTTACCATGCCCTGCAACTGATGCGTGAGGGCAGCGACGCGCGCACGGCGGTCCGCGAATCGGTGCGGGTGCGGGTGCGCCCAATCTTCATGTCGACCGGAACCTCGGCGCTGGGTATGTTGCCATTGATTATCATGCCGGGCGCGGGCAGCGAACTCTACCGGGGACTGGGCGCAGTGGTTGTCGGCGGACTGGCGGTCTCGACAGTAATCACGCTCTTGCTGACGCCGCTGGTATTCTCTTATGCGATCGAGCTTGTCTCTAAGTTGCGAAGTCTCTTGCATTTATCGGCGGATCCGGCGACCTCAGCTGAGCCAACACAGATCTCCAACTAAATCACACCGACACTCTGAAATTGACGAGGCCCGGATCAAGCCTCGCATAATCTCCGCGGTTCCAGACATTCCATCTACCCTACGGGCGTTCCGGTTACGAATCCGCCCAAGTCGCCGATAACCCTACAGTAACCCAAAGCGGTCGCTCCGGTTACTCTTTCGTGACGGATATCGAGAAACACTGTCAAGGTTTAGCGGAATGTCTGCGGATGTCTAAGAAGAGCCTGTTTGCTCAGCACTACCTGGAAATACTCCTCATTGCGGGCGCCACCCTGTGTCTGCTGATCCTCAGCATTTTGCTGGACCTTGGCGATATGCTTCATGAATTCCTTGCTGCGCACGAAGCCTGGCAGGCAGATGAACTGCTGGTGGCCACTTTGTTTGCCTTGTTGGGGGCGGTGTTTTTCAGCGTCAGACGTTTTCGCGACTATCGGCGGGAGATTGAGAAGCGTCTGGATATCGAGAGTCAGTTGGTCAGCCATCGCGAGAAGCTGAATCAGATCGTCGCCGAACGAACGGAGGAGCTTGAGTTAGCGAACCAGAATCTGCGCCAGAGTATTACCGCAAGTGAGCGGGCCAGCGAGCACCTGAAAAACTCAGAGCGACGCTACCGGGAGTTGTTCGAGTTGATGCAGGAGGGAGTGGGGATGGTTGACGACCAGGAGACGATTCTCTTCTGCAATCCTGCCTACGCAAGGATATTCGAGGAGGAGAGCAAAGATACAATGGTAGGGATGAATCTCAAGCGCTTCATTCCTCCAGAGTGTCTTGAGCAACTGGCTGCAGAGACTAACAAACGTGCTCGCGGTGCACTCTCGACCTATGAAATAGAGATTATCACGGCCAAGGGCAACCGCAAGTCGATTCTCGTTTCTGCCACCCCCAAATTCGACGAGGACAATAGATTCCTCGGGACGCTCGGCTCGGTAATCGACCTGACCGAACTCAAGAAGCTACAAGACCTCTCCCAGCGGGCAAATCGTCTCGAAGAATCGGGCCGCGTCGCCGGCCAGGTAGCCCACGACTTCAATAACCTGCTCGGCCCGTTGATCGCCTATCCCGAACTCATCAAGGAGATGATTCCGGAGAACGACTCGATGGTCCAGTACTTGGAGGCCATGCAAACCTCTGCGCGGCAGATAGCGGAAATCAATCAGCAGCTTCTGACCCTCGGTCGGCGGGCTCACTATGAGCAGGCCGTCTTCAATGTTAACGATCTCGTTCAACACGCTCTCAAACAAGTCGGCCCCCTTGAAGGAAACATCGAGCTCATCACCGAGTGTGATCCGGATCTGCTCAATGTCTATGGAGGTTCGTCACAGATCGCGCGGATTCTGGCCAATTTGGTAGTCAATGCGGTTGACGCGATGCCGGAGGGCGGCCGTGTCACAATCAAAACTGAGAACCACTATAGCGAAGGGTTGCGCAGCCAGTTCGGCAGTATCGGGCCGGGCGAGTATGTGAAATTGACGGTTTCCGATACCGGTCTTGGTATGACGCCTGAGGTGATGTCGAGGATGATGGATGCGTTCTTCACGACCAAAAAAGCCTCTCATCGGAGTGGCTCGGGGCTGGGTCTTTCCGTCGTTTTTGCGATTGTCACCGATCACAAGGGTTGTATCGACGTGCAGAGCGTTCCCGGCGAGGGCACGAGTTTTGCCATATATCTGCCCGCTTCCCGTGAAGAGGTCGACGTCGACAGCCGTCAGCCGCTCATGCGCGGAACGGAACGGATCCTGGTTGTCGATGACGATCCGGTGCAGCAAAATGTCGCCAGTTCACTGCTGAACATGCTGGGTTACAGCGTCGACACGGTGAGCGACGGCGAAGCAGCGCTGGTGTATCTGCGTGACAATGTCGTGGATCTGCTGATGGTCGATATGATCATGCCAGGCGGCTTGGATGGTTTGGATACCGTCGAACGAGTCCTGGAGCTGCGAACTGAGCAGAAGATTATGATCGTCTCGGGATATGCCGAATCGGAACGAGTGGAAAGGGCCCTGAAGTTGAGCAGCGGGACATTTGTAAGCAAGCCCTTTACCCTTCAAACCATCTCGGCCGCAGTCCGCAAGGCGCTGGGGCAACCGCTGGCGGCAGGGACCATCTCCTGAAAAGACTAACTAGATGCGGATGACTAGGCAGGCACTGGCTGCCGCAGGACTTTGTTAAGCTCTTCGGCCATCTTACGTAGTCGTCCATCGATGCGTTCATCGATGTTCATCGCTTTTGACATCTGGAAATATTCTACCTGCTCCAGGGGCGAGATGTCTCGCATTTCCTGCATCACAGCGACAATCCGCCAGATCGACTTGGAGATCAGTTTCGCCGTCCGCGGCACCTGAGTTGCCAACTCATTTAGCTTGCTCTGCTCTTGCAGCAGGCTTAGCAACTGCACATGTCCGGCGATCACCATGGCGGCATTGTTGACGTAGTGACTAAGGGTCGAGAGCGCGATATCCTTGGCTTCGAGCGCCGCCTTGAGACGTTCCTCTTTGATGAGCTTTGCACTAAGTTCTTTGCGTTCCCGGAACAGCCTTTCGATCGTGAGATAGGAATTCCAAATCTCGCTGTTGGCTCGTTGCAGCAACTGTTCAGTGTCTCCGATGTCGACTTCGAGGCCGGCGGCAAGATCGGCCATGCGGGCGAAGCAGCCTTCCGTGATCTCGCCGATCTGGTCGTTGCTGAGCTTCAGTATTCTGGTCACGCGTTCCAGTCTGCGCAGCCGCTCATCGACTGCCTGCTGATGGTCGGAGAAACGGTCGAAAGTGAGGAGCACGCCGAGGCGGACAATACTCGCCAGGAGCGGATCCTCCGGTCCGGTCAATTCATCATGGTGGCTGCCGATGCTTTCCGCGATCCGTTCCGGCAGGTGCCAGGCGTGCGCCAAATGGCACCCGAGTTCGCAATGATCGATATCGAACACCTCGCGTTCGGCATCAATGAGAGACTTGCCTTCAGCCTGCAGGCTCAGAGCTCGACCATATTCTTCCGGGTAGTGATGCAGGAAATAGATCACGCCGACATCGTGTAACAAACCCGCGATCAAGGCTTCTTCAGGATCAGGATATTTCGCCACTTTGGCGATTTGCTCGGTTGCCGACGAGACCGAGAGCACAAAGGCGAAGTACTCTCTGGCATCGATCCCGGCGCGTTTTCCGATCAGGCTGGGATCCAGAACCGCGGTAGAGAGCGCCAGACACTTGACCGTAGTGAGTCCCAGCAGGTTCACTGCCTGATGGATTGTGGCCGCTCTGGCTTCACGCGCGTAAAACGACGAGTTCGCCATCTTCAGGATGCGCGAAGTCAGCGAGGGATCCTTGAGAATTATCGAACATAGCTTGCCGGGCGAAAAGTCGTCGCGGCTCGATTCCTCCAGCAATTCCAGAAGTACCTGCGGCATCGACAAGAGACTGTCGCTGGCGCGCAGTCGGTCGAGAATGAAGATTTTGTCCATTAGGCGATTACCTCATGCCCCCTGATTCTATCGGCCCGATAGTCGACCTCGTTAACCGCAGTCGGTGAATCTGTACGGCTTCAACGAATTCCTGGCGACCGTTTCAGAAAGGTACTGCGAAACCTGGTTCTCGGTGCCGAGGACCGGCAGCATACGAGGACTGAGTGTTGTGAGCTGTCCTTCGGCATGACGCCCTCCTGCTTCTCCGGATCTTGCGTCAGATTCCTCTCTGCGGAAAAGGATCGAATATCATCTGTATCGATGTATCATTAAGTGGTACAATGTAAGATCATGCAGACGCGCGTTGAAATCGTAACAGAGCTGGCCAGACTGATTGAGCGCATTCGCCTTCCGCATCCAGTGCGAGTTGGCATAGATGGAGTAGACTGCTCGGGTAAGACGACCTTAAGTGGTGAGCTTGCTTCTGTCCTTGAGGATTCCGCGAGGGATGTCATCCGGATATCAATTGATGGATTCCACAATCCCGAAGAGATTCGCTACCGACAGGGACGCCTGTCGCCACGGGGATTTTATGAAGACTCCTTTGATCACGAGGCAATTGTCGCCTGTGTTCTTGCACCGCTGGGACCGGGTGGCGACTTGAGCTACAAGAGCAGTCGGTTCGACTTCAGGACCGATTCAGTGCGTGAGGTGGAGTGGCAACAAGCCGCAGCAGATTCGATCATACTGTTCGACGGGATCTTTCTGTATCGCCCCGAACTGCTTAAATACTGGGACTTCACGATCCTTGTAAACGCAGATTTTGATGAGACACTCCGCAGAGCCAAGGAGCGTGATCAGTA
>JBDRQZ010000608.1:0-2023 GCA_043826025.1 bacterium
GGGACTATGTAGGAACAGCACTCCATAACCGGCATTAGTCTCCAGAATCACCGAATCGGGATCGATCCCCGTAATCGTCACCGCTTTCCGTTCGACCAGAAAACCCCGGCTGGCATCGACTGCGGTCTGATGATTCTCGCAGTTGCCGCAGAGTTTTTCGACAAAACTGCCCGGTTTGGCGCGATAGGTACCCGCCGCAATCAGCACCTGATCGCCGTCGCGGGCGGCATCAAGACCATTCTGGAGATCGTTAAATGGCGTCATAAAGCCGCCATCGCCGCCGGTCTCCGCCGTAGCATTTACAAAGATGGTGTGATGTTCTGGTTGATATTGCTCGGCGCAGCCGATAATGATAACCAGGGAAATGAGAACTGTGATGATGCAACGCATAGGATCCTCCTGATGCTGGTAGGATCAAACTAGCCGGAAATGTCTGCGATGACCAGTAAAAAGCGGAAAGCGCTGACAGCCCTCAACTATGACCTCTTTGAGGCCCCGCCCCAGACCGCACCGGGAGAATTGCCGACGGTCGATGAGCTTTATGAGCGCTTCCGACGCTACAATGTCCAGTATTTCGGCGGCCGGCTGCCGACCGCGAAGATCCGCTACTCCAAACGGCTGCTGGCGGCGGGTCTTTATATCCGTGATCGTGGGGAGATTGTCATCTCAGAGAGGTATCATCAGATCTTCCCGGAGGATATCGACGATACCCTCAAACATGAAATGATCCACCTGATCCACTTCAACCATGACGCCGATTTCCGGCGAGAGGCCAAGCGCATCGGCGCGAGCCGTCGCGCCAAGTCGCACCCCGAGTTGCGGTTACCGCCACGCTACATCTACGAATGCCCCATCTGCAAGACTGAATATCCGCGTCGCAAACGGCTGCGGATGGCCTCCTGCGGACAGTGCTCCCCTTCGCGTTTTAATCCGCGTTACAAGCTTGTGCTCAAGAACAGTTTAGCTCGTACCAGATAAAGGGCTTGACGGCTGCGCGCGTGCAGCGCAGTTTTGCTCTAATGGTATTTGTTGAACGATAAGGAGTGCGAGATGCGCAAGGGTCTGATTGCGACAATTCTGATTTCGATTTTTCTGACCGGCTCGCTTTGGGCCGGGCTGCCGGCCACCCGGGTAACCTATGATAATGGTCTTGAGGTGGTCTTTGTCGAAAACCACGCCTCGCCGATGATTACCTCGATTGTCTTTGTTAATGCCGGGGCGCGCTATGAAAATGAAATGACCAATGGCTCAACTCATTTTCTTGAACATCTGCTCTTCGACGGCACCCGCAAGTACACGCAGGAGCAGCTCGATGACCTGGTCGAACGGCATGGCGGCTATATCAATGCCTTCACCCGTAAAGATCTGACCTGCTATTTGGTGCTGATGCCGACCGAGTATATCGACTATGGTCTGGAAGTGCAGTCGGAACAGCTCTTCTATTCGATTATCCCGGAGGACAAGGTTGATAAAGAACGCAAGATCGTCATCGAGGAAATCCGCATGGGCGATGACAATGTCGAGGACCTCGTTGACGAGTTCAACAGCTCGATTGTCTATGCCGGGACTCCGTACGCCCGGCCGGTGCTCGGCTATGAACAACTGATTGCCCAGATGCCGCGCGAGGATATTCTCGACTACTATCACGCCTATTATGCCCCGAACAACATGGTGGCGCTGGTGATCGGCGATTTTCAGACCGAGGAGTTCATCAATCGCTACATGACCTACTTCGGCACCGCGCCCCGCAAAGAGATCCCGCCGGAGGCCAAATTCAACGTCACGATTCCCGCCGGGAAGAAGGTCGTGGACAGGGAAATGGACGCTGAGCAGTGCTATCTGAATTTCACCGGCAATGCGCCGCTGCACAGCGACCCCGACTACTATCCATTCTACATTCTCAATGAGCTGCTCAATGATGACGCGCTGTCCCCGTTGCATGAGACGCTGATGGGTGGTGAGACACCGCTGGTGAGCAGTGTCTCGACCGGTATTTATCCGCAGAAGGACTTTAGTCACTTCA
>JBDRQZ010000609.1:0-5407 GCA_043826025.1 bacterium
GGCCTCTTCCACTCGCTCCGTCACCGCGAAACCGCTTGCAATGACAGCCTTCTGCTTCGGATTCACTCTGAGGATTTCGCGATAGGTGGTAAGACCGTCGAAGTCCTCCTCCATCACCATGTCGAGGAGAACCAGATCGACCTGGTTTTGCTTGAGATAAGCTACGGCGGCGCGACCACTGCTGACTGTCTCGACCTGGTAGCCGAGGCTTTGCAGCAGAGCGTTCGCCAGTTGCCGCTGACTGGGCTCGTCATCCACCACCAGGATTTTGCCGGCGCCGCGTTCGGTGGCAGGGCCACCGGCTGTGACCTCGATCTCGCCTTCGGTCAGTGGGAAGTAGAGCACGAACTCGGTGCCCGTGCCTTCAGTCGACAAGATATCGTAATAGCCGCCATGATCTTTCACCACACCATGCACGACCGAAAGCCCCAGCCCCGTACCGCTGCGATCGCTCATCACTTTCCTTGAGTAGTAGGGCTCGAAGATGCGGCTCAGATCGCGCTCTGGGATGCCGACGCCGTTGTCGCTGACCTGGAGGGTGACGTACTCCCCCTCATTGATGTCTTCATACCCACCGAGCAATTTCTCCAACTTCAGCCTGCTGGTCCGAATCTGCAACGTGCCGGCCTCCGAAATGGCGTCAAAGGCATTGCCCACCAGATTCATCAGGGCTTTGAGCAGGTGTGGCGCCGAACCGATCATCGGCAATTGATCTTCACACAGCGATGTCTCCACCTTCACCTGCGGCTTTCGCTTCGAGAGATCATGGAAACTCGGTGAGCCGAGGTACTCACGCACTACCGCATTCAGATCGAGCAGACCCATTTTGTAACGGCCCCGGCGTGCGAGCGTAAGCAGATCCTGGATGACGCTCGCCGAACGCCCGGCAGCTTCGCCCATCGCCTGGACATAGCTGCGAGATTGCTCGTCAAGTGTCGCGGTCTCGAGCAGCAGACTCGGATATCCGACCAGTGGACCCAGAAGGTTGTTGAGATCGTGAGCAACGCCGCCGGCCAGGATGCCCAACGATTCCAGCCGTCTCGCCTGGTCCAGTTCACGCATCAGATTGTGGCGCTGTTCTTCGGAGCGAACCCGCTCAGTCACATCGCGGAAACTCCAGACCCGACCGGTAATTACGGCGTCACTGACCAGCGGCGAGGAGAAGCGTTCGAAAATGCGACCATCCTTGAATTCCAGACTGCCGAAGTCCTCCTCCGCGGATTCATACAGTTCGTGCACTCTGGCCAGGAATTTTTCTGGCTCCTGCAACTGCCCCGAAACGTGCGCCAGCAGCAACTCATCATCCTTACTGTCGCGCAACTCCTGCGGGATTCGCCACATCTCGGCAAAGCGGGCATTGGCATGAGTGACTCTACCCTCATTGTTGACCACCAGAATCCCATCCCCGGTCGATTCGATCGTGGCGCGCAATAGCTCCCCGGTTTCCTGCAACGCCTGTTCTGCACGCTTCCGCTCCTGGAGTTCGTGACTCAACTCGCTGGTCCGTTCGACGACTCGCTCCTCCAATTCCTGTTTGGAATTGCGCAACTGAGCAAACGCCATCTTGAGACTCCGGCGCATTTTGTTGAACGCCGCGCCCAGCGAGACAAAGTCACGATGCAGGGTCGTGGTGTCAAGTTCGACATCCATGTCACCTTGACGCAATCGGTCGGCAGCCGCGCGGAAAAGAGCAATCGGCTTGACTATCCGCCTTGAGAGCGCCAGACCGATCACTGCCACCAGGATCAGGGCGACAAGTGAGGTAGCAATGATCAGGATGATACTGTCTCTGATGCGGGCGTTGGTCGAGCCCTCGGACATTACCAGCAGGATGTCTCCCAACCTGCGGTTGCCGCGTAGAATACCGCCGGAAACAAGACAGGAGTTGTCACGGTGAGTGACGACCAGAGTATCTGTGTAAGGACAGGATTCGAGCAGAGATTCGGGGATCTGGCCGCGAGTAGCGCGATAAACCACGCGATCTTCATGATCGCAGACACAGGCGCCGATGACGTCGGGATCACTGAACGAGGTCGCAACGATTTCCGCGACAAAACTTGAATCCTCAAACTCCAGCCCTGGGGCAACACTCTCGATCATCACTTTGGTCAAGCTGATCGCCCGACCTTCCATGCCCTCCACCAGTTGTTTGCGGATTTGGCTGATTGTCAAAGCCGCCAATGCAGCCACCGCCAGAACGACGAGCGAGACGGTCAGCAACAAGATCTGAGCGCGCAACGATAGTGATCTCATCTTCTTCTTACCCGCCCACAATCTCGCACAACCTCAACAGATGCGCGCTGAATCTGGCGCCCTCGCGTCGTGAGGATTCAAGGTTGACCAAAATTGTTTTTCCCTTTCGCTGCGGATCGACCGCCACCGAGACTCCCAGCGCAACATGTTCTGGCACAAGGGAGAAGGAGAGAATGCCGGTCATCTGTGTCTTGACGACAACCTTTTTGACCTGCTCGCGGCGCAGATTAGTCACGATCAGGATATTGTAATCAAGGGTTGAAAGTCCGCCGATATAGGCGTCCAGGGAAGCGATCGCTACAGCTTCATGGGCTACGGTCTTCTCCGCCAGGCTGAGATCTTTCGTCTCTTCGAAATAGCGCTCAACGGCCAGATACTGCCGATAGGACTCGGGGTCACTCTTGTCATAGAGAATGCCGATTTTCAATCTCGGCAACTCGCCGGCCCCGAACTGCTCATCATAGGTGACAATCTTCAGGAAGAGCGGAATGTAGTTTGCCGGATCGACTTCCGCGTTACCGGCTCGCATCTGTAGCGGCAGCAACAGCAGAGCCGTTGCCAGCATCCACAGAACTCTGGATGCCGACAAATTCAGCCACCCCTCAGAAAGCGTACGTCTGCAGTGCACTGGGTTACCAATCCACCTCGGTGTCTACACGCAGGAAGAGGGCGCGACCTGCACCCTGAATACTGCTTGAAGGAGCGTAGTCGTACGCGATCGGCACGCGATAGTCCTGGTCAAAGAGGTTGCCGACACCCAGACTCAAATTCAAAGGGCCAATGAGCCGCTTCAGATTGCCAGTCACATCGACAATCGTGCGACCGGCCACCGAGCTGCCGTCCCAGGTCTTGCTTGAGGAAACATAATCGGCTCTTGCCGCCAGCGACACCCGTTGCGGGACGATTTGATAAGTCGCGCCGATCTTGGCCAGCCACCGGGGCGAATTGAAGGACTCGCCGGCCTGCTCTTCGTCGAGGATCTTGAGCGACTGATAAGTGAGGTTCGCAAAACCACTCAAGCGGTAAATCGGGTGTTTCTGAATCGACAATTCGACGCTGTTCATGCGCACTTCACCGACATTTTGAAACTGCAAGACCTCCTCCGCGTACCCTTCACCCGGGTGATTCGGATCAGACTCGTCGATCGCTGTCTGGACGATCATGTCGCGAATTTCGCTGTGGTTGGCAGCGACATCGAGCGAGACACCGAATGGAAATGTGTGACTGGAAACGATCTCAAAGGAGGTGATGACTTCCGGTTCAAGATCTGGATTTGCCATATAGTAATAGGAGTCATCGAAAGCCAGCTCATAGAAGTTGGGCGAACGAAAGCCGCGACTGGCAATGAATTTGTAAGTAGAGGATTCATAGGGTGCTAGCACCAGCGCAATCTTGGGAGTCAGCATTCCGGTGGTATAGTCATAGTAGTCGTAGTGGAGCCCGCCTACTGCCTTGATCCGCGGCGAGAAACGATACTCGTCCTGAAGGTAGAGGTTGTATATCCAGCCGCTACTGGTGGCATATTCGGGAGGAATGACGTTTTCGACGATTCGATCGCCACTGGCGTCGGTTTCGCCCGAGGCCTGTTCGATCTCGTGGCGCTGGATTTCCGCGCCGAAGACCATTTCATGCTGAGACGACTGCTTGTAGCGGAACTTTGCCTCGCCTGAGAAAGAACGGTCGAATTCAACGTCCTTCCAGATTGGACCGGGCAGATACGCGGGATCCTCAGCCTCAGCATTGTAAGCATAGAGTATGTCGTCGTGAAAGCGATAGTAGTTGTAGGAGAGCCGCGCCGCCAGATTGAGACGATCGCTGAGGTCTTCCTGGAAACCGAGATCGACAAAGCCATGTCTTTCTTTGAATAGGTTCTCCGGTCTGGCGAAGACCGCTCCATAGAAGCTGTGCGGCAGGTGAGTCAGTTGATCGCCGACAATGGCGCTCAGAGACCAGGGACCAAAGTCTGCACGCCCCTGAAACGCATAGTTCTCCATACCATTCTTCTTGTCAGCATAGCCGCCATTGAAGTCGCTGGAATCGAGATAGTATTGATTATAGCCATCTTCATCGAGACTGAGCGAGGCGTCGGTGAGTTCGCTGAATTCCTCAAAATAGAGCTTATTGCCCTGCCGGTTCGTCCAACTGCCGGAAAGGTAAAGACTGAGTCCGGAAGTGAAGCGGTTGAAGAGCCGCGCGCTGTTCTCGAAGAGCTTGGTGTCGGTCGAATACCTGCTGACGAAACCAGCAGACTCGTGATCGGGACTGACAGTTATTAGATTGACGATACCAAAGAAGGCATTGCTGCCATAGAGCGACGAGGCCGGCCCCTTGACAACTTCGATCCGTTCGACGTTATCGATACCGACGCCGACCACGTCGATTGAATTGCTGCCCGCATACTGCTCGGTAGTCGGACGGCCGTCGATCAGCACCATCACATGGCTGTTCCAGTCGCCAAGAAAAGCCGCGCCACGCACCCCGATCTGCGTCAGCATATAGTCATTGGTCACATGGATTCCCGGAGCCAGCGAAAGCGCATCGGCAATGCTCAGGCAGCCATAGTTTTCAATCATCTGCCGCGAGATAATGAAGACATTCGCCGGGGATTCCGCCAGCGTCTCCTCATGCTTCGAGGCACTCACAACAACGTTGTCCAGTAGACTCTCCAGATCGAGATCGACCACGTCGCTGCTTCTGCCAGCGAAAGCCACTGAACCGCAGAGCGTAAGAAACAGCGTTGTCATGGTGACAAAAACTGACAACCGGGAACGTGAGCAGTGCGAGGTCATGGTTCATACTCCCCTTATGAATGACGCTAGGACGATTCTCTCTAACTGATTATCGGCAAACCAAGACGGAAATGGAGCTTCCACCACACACCAAGGAGGTTGGAACCCTTGCCGGGACCTTGGCGAGCGCGCTAAGTGATTGCCAGTCAGTTTGATATGCCAGGCGATCTGTACTGCGAACCGATGGCCGGCAAGCGGCTCGGACAGGATGCGAAACATCCCGAAATCGATGTCAAGGTTGCCAATAATTGTAACTTTCTGACCAGTATGTGGTAAACTCAGAGCAGAGATGCTACACTAGACAGATGATCGAGGGTTTTGGACGCCCTCACTGATTCCAACGTCTGTGAACCATGGCGCTGCGA
>JBDRQZ010000610.1:0-5256 GCA_043826025.1 bacterium
TCATATTTCTGATAGATCGTGACCGAACCGATGGCGAGGAAAACTATCGCAGCGGCGACTCCTATGTAGAGGAAGCGCTTGTCGAAGTTGACAAGACCGCCGCCCTTGCGGAATTCCTTTGGAAGCAGATTTATTTCAATCATCTGTCCTACACCTTCCTGGCTGCCAGACCCACCGGCACCGCCAGGAGCGGTGCGATGCGTTCCGGTTGGACTGTCGTGAACATGTCGGGATCATATTCAATATTCCGCAACGGGTTGGCGATTTCGATCGGGATCGCCAACTTGCTCTGCAGAAACTCCGGCAGGTAGGGAATCAGCGCGCCGCCGCCGGAGAGCACCACCCAATCGATCTTGTCGACCTTGGCCATCGAGCGGAAATAGGAGAAACCGACCTCCAGGCCGGAGACCAATTCTTCCGCCGCGGCGATAATCGTCGCCTTCAGCATGTCCTGATCGATTGAGGATTCCATCTCGCCGCGAATCGCTTTGGCCGTGAGTTCCTGGTTGAGCCGGAACTCCTTTTGGATGGTGTCGAAGACCATTCGACCACCGGCCGCCACGTCACGCGTCGAGTTGTAGTAGCCATCCTTAATGAAGACGACATTGGTGTTGTCGTAACCGATGTTGACCAGCGCCGTGATGCGCTCCGGATGGATGTCGTAGTTGATCTCGTAGGCGTTTAACACGGCAAAGGCATCGGTGTCGACTATCACCGGTTTAAGGTTAGCCTCTTGCACCAACTCGAGGTAGGAACGCAGGAAATCCTTACGGGCCGCAACCAGCAAAACATCCATCTTGCCGGTCGCCTCGTCGGAGCTGAGGATGTGGTAATCGAGGGAGACATCCTCGATATCGTAGGGCGCGCGCTGTTCGGCCTCGAAGAGGATTGCCTGTTCGGCCTCCGGGCCAGACTTTCGGTCGATTGTGATTTTGTCGGTGATGACACCGTGGCCCGAAACCGAAACCACGACCTCGCGGGCGCGCTGATCGCAAGCATCCACCACCGATTGAATGTTGAAGATCACGGTGTCGCGATCCTTAATCTCGTCCGCGATGATTGCCTCAGGCGGCAACTCGCGCACTTCCATGGCGGCTAGAGCATAGGCTCCGCCACGCCGCTCGAGTTTGACACACTTGATCGAAGAAGCGCCAATGTCGAGCGCCACCGTCGACTTGTTTTTTTGACCAAACAGCATAGTCGGCCCGTCCAGTAGTTGAGCTTTCTTGTCGGCATTTCACGCAGACCATTGTGGCCTTCGCTCCATACCAGAACCTGTTAAACCATTAAGTTCTGTTTTATTATCGTCGGGGGGGGTGGAGAAACTTAGCCGTCGAGCCAAAAAAGTTGGCTCCCGGTTGACGAGTTAAATCACGAAAAGATGGCGGGATAGACTGGACTAGCCGCCATAAAACTCCAGCCGGGCGCGGCCGGTCGCCGCCGTGACGTAGATCGACAGCGAATTGTAGTCCCCCTCGGTATCATATCGGTGCAGATAGACATCCCCGGTCGCCGAAGCCCGGCCATCCGGATAAAACACGACCGTCTGATTCGGGAACCCGGTGTACAGCAGATTACCGGAGGTGCCGTCAGTTGGCGCCGCCACGCTGTCAATGAAGACAATCGAGTCGGCCGGGGGCTCATAGAGTGCCGCACTGACGTTGCTGCGATCCGCGAAAACAATGATATTCCCGGTGGCGCCATCGAAGAAGACTCCGTGGGGCTCCTGCAGAGTAATTGCTGAACTGCGCGCCAGGCGGAACGCGGAGAGAATTTCACGACCGGCGTTTTTGAACTTCATCTTCTTGATTGCCCCATCCAGGGTGGGCAGGGACATCGCTGCGAGCAGACCGACAATGACCACCGCGATCATCATCTCCATCATCGAGATCCCGCGCGAACCAGAAAGTCTGGCTTTTATCATCGGTAAGCCTCCTTAAGTACTATTTCACTGCGTCAGATTATTGCAAAGGGGCTGCCAAGTTGAAACAAATGCGAAACTGACTGATAATGACCGATTTAAGTCCACTCGGTAGCCAGGCTCGCCCGACAGTGCCGCCAAAAATGGGCAGAATCGCCCGTTGACTATGGGAGCCTCGCCATACTTGTTTTGCCCCCGGTTGCCGACTACTTTTAGTGAGCAGAATACCAACAAGGCACCCTGCGGCTGCGTCCTTAGTGTGGGCCGCCGGGCCTAAGTTGTTATGCTGCTGGAGAGTAGATGTTGACAAAAGGATGAGTCAGGCTTATCTTATTTGGTCATCTACTTCTAAGGATCGCCCGACTTTTTAAGAGGTTACCTAATGTTAAACTCGACCAGATTCAGAACCGCGTTATTAGTTCTTGTGAGCGGCGTATTTCTCGCCGCGGTCTTGATCGCCGCCGAAAACCCGGCGTTAACCAGCTCCAAACCGGCAATCTCAATGACCACTGCCGCGCAGGACTACCTCAGCCTCCATCAAAAGGATGGCCGCGGCAAGATCTGGGTCTTTTTCACCGACAAGGGTGTGTTCAGCAAGAGTAATCTCTCGACCGCTTTGCAGGCTCAAGAGCAGCAACTCAGCGAGCGGGCGCTGGCGCGTCGCGCTAAGCATGGCGTTGAAGGTGCGCGAGTCGCGGATCTGCCGGTGCGCACCGATTATGTTGAGCAAGTTGAAGCTCTGGGCGCTAAGCTGCGTCATGAGTCGAAATGGCTGAATGCGGCATCATTCGAAGTCGATCTGCAACTCCTGAACCGGATTGCTGCGCTGCCTTTTGTGGCCAGGATTCAGCCGGTCGCCCTCTATCAGCAAGAATATGACACGCCTGCCGAGCGCAGCGACAAACAGGAACCTCCGCAGCCGCAAGCCGCTGGTGTCAACACTCTCGACTATGGCGGCTCATTCGCACAGCTTGATCAGATCAATGTGCCGGTCTGCCATGACTCCGGCTATGCCGGTCAGGGTGTGATTATCAGCGTCTTCGATACCGGTTTCCGTACCACGCACGATGCCTTTTTCAACGCCAACATGTTTGGTCGGGTGCTGGCGACCTGGGACTTCGTTTTCGGGGACACGATCGTCGACAACGAAGCCGAGGACTGGTCCTCCGCCTGGAATCATGGCACCTCGACCTGGTCGATCTGTGGCGGGCTGGCAGCCGGCACTCATTATGGCCCGGCTTATGGCGCCTCGTTCATCGTCTGCAAGACCGAGGATGTCCGCAGCGAGACTGAAGTCGAAGAGGACAACTGGGTCGCGGCGCTGGAATGGGTCGAGGGCTTAGGCGCTGACATTATCACTTCTTCACTCACCTACACGGACTGGTACTCGGCCTTCGACTATGATGGCAACACCTGCGTGATCACGATCGCCGCCGACAGCGGCGCGGCGCTGGGATTGTTGATCTGCAACTCGGCCGGTAATTCGGGACCCTCGGCCTCGACTTTGGGTGCGCCGGCGGACGCCGACAGCATCATGACTATAGGCGCAGTCTACTATGACGGTAGTATCGCTTCATTCTCCTCGCGCGGACCCACCGCCGACGGCCGCATTAAACCTGAGGTTTGCGCGCGCGGCGTCGATGTCAATCGGGCAACCTCCACCGCTGACAACACTTTCAGCGCCTATGGCTCCGGTACTTCCTATTCCTGTCCGCTAGTGGCGGGCGCGGCAGCGATTGTCTGGGGCGCGCATCCGGAATGGACCAATATGCAGGTGCGCGAAGCCTTGATGATGACCGCCGACAATGCGCTGACCCCGGACAATACCTATGGCTGGGGGACAATCAACACCTGGGCGGCAATTCACTACAGCTTTGGCGGCGAGCCTTTTATTGCCGGTGACGCGAACGGTGACGGGATAGTCAATATCACCGATGTGACCTTCATCATCCAGTATATTTTTAACAACGGTATGGCGCCCGACCCCTATGAATCCGGCGATGCCGATGGTTCTGGCGAGGTCAATATCACCGACGCCGTTTACCTGATCGCATACATTTTTGGCGGCGGCTCCGCCCCGGTGCAGTGATCGCCGGAGGTCCGACCCCCGTGATTCGGACGTATAATATCTAATGAAGAAGTCACTCGGCGCCAAGACTCTGATCTACCCTACCCCGGTCTGGGTGGTCTGTTCCTATGACAAAGAGGACAAAGCTAACGGCATGACTGTCGCCTGGGGTGGTGTCTGCTGCTCCAAGCCGCCCTGTGTGACAGTCTCGCTGCGTAAGGCGACCTACTCCTATGGCTGCATCATGGAGCGGCAGGCCTACACGGTCAATGTGCTGTCAGAAGCTCAACTCGCTGAATCGGACTATTTCGGCATGGCCTCCGGTCGCAACACCGATAAGTTCGCCGACACCGGTTTGACCGCAGTGAAAAGCGAACTGGTCGACGCGCCCTATATCGCCGAAGCGCCAATGGTGCTTGAATGTCGGGTGCTGCACACATTCGAGTTGGGGATGCACACGCAATTTGTCGGCGAGATTCTCGATGTCAAAGTTGAGGAGTCGCTGCTTGGCGATGATGGCAATCCTGACATCCACAAAATCCGCCCGGCAGTCTATGCGACTGGCGCCCGCAAATACTATAGTGTTGGTGAGCTGCTGGCGGTGGCCTACAAGTACGGCGACAAGTTCAAGAAGTGATATTGTGTGGCCGCGATCTCTGATCGCGGTGTGCTAAGCTGTGCGCGAAAGATGCCCACAGAGTGCGCGGCAGACGTCCTCGTCTGCCAGCGAGCATGAGGAAGGGGCAGACCGGGAGGTCTGCCGCCCACGGAACTATCGAACAGCCTATTCAAACCGGTCATCGGCGCGATCTCTGTCGACGCCGGACCCACCGAGCCAGCCGATCCGCTCGCAGTCATAGGAATCGAACTCCGGCACATAGGGCTTGATGTCAAGCAGCGGCGTACCGTCGAGGATGTCTACGCCCTCGACAGTCAAGACGTTGCCGGAGATACCGATCAATTTCACCACCGACATACCGATCTTGTTGGGCCGCGCCGGTGCACGGGTAGCGAACAGACCACGCTCGACTTTGTCGCGGAATGGCACCACAGTCGGTTTGTAGTCGCCACACTTGTGAAACCAATAGATCAACCAGATGCGCTCGAAGCCTTGGAGATCACGCAGCGCCTCAACGTACTCAGGTAGTATTTCCACCCTGCCCTGTGCGCCTTTGGCAGCACTGGGCTGGATCGGCGTACCGTGCGCCTCTTCGAATGGCGTATGGATGACGCCAATGGGGGTTAACTCAATCTTCTCTTTATTCAT
>JBDRQZ010000611.1:0-4140 GCA_043826025.1 bacterium
CGTCTGACAGCATGTAACAGAGCAGAGTAGCTTCTAGTGACCTCGTGGATGCTGGCCACCGCCAGCATGACCTGTCTTGAAGCTGCTGCTAGAACAGGTCATCCCGGGCTTGACCCGGGATCCAGCGCCGTCGAACTCAAGTAGCGCGGCAAGTTGTCTTGCACTGCTGACAGATGTGGTTACCCGTGGTTGGCGTACCCCCTCGCCTGTCCTCGACCAGATCGAGGATGCGCCAGCTCTCTTTAACAGACCTGTGATCCCACGTCAGCGGGTTGCTCCAACCAACCGATGCTTGGTCCCGGCTCTGCGGCCGGGATGACAAGAAGAAGCGGCCGGGATGACCAATACTGGAGCAGCAGCTCAAATCTTGTCGCCCTGGCGCAGGCCAGGGTCCATGAAAATGTGAGAAGCAGCGCGATGCAGACCCTATCGGTCGTCTGACAGCATGTAACAGAGCAGAGTAGCTTCTAGTGACCTCGTGGATGCTGGCCTCCGCCAGCATGACAGCGTCTGAAGTCCCAGCATGGAATACAAAATCACAGCCTCTGGCGACTTCGTAGATTGCGGCCTGCGCCGCAATGACAAATCCTTCTCTCTCCTCTTGCAAATCAAACTCTGACTGCGTACGCTATTCTGAGCGAGCGCATCATGCGCCGCCAGGTGAGAAGCGAGGAGAATGGCTGAGGAACTACTGATCGGGCTGGCAAGTATTGTCGTACTCGGCGTGCTGGCGCAATGGATCGCCTGGCGGGTACATCTGCCGGCAATCCTGCTGCTTTTGATCTTCGGTTTCGCTGCCGGGCCCGGATTCGGGATCCTTCATCCCGACGAGATCTTCGGCGACCTGCTTTTCCCGCTGGTTTCCGCTTCGGTCGCGATCATCCTCTTCGAGGGGGGGCTCTCCCTCAAAATTGCCGAGTTACGCAAAGTCGGCCATGTTGTCCGCAACCTCACTACCACTGCAATCCTTGTCACCTGGGTGCTGGCAGCGCTCGGCGCTTACTACATTGTGGGGATTGAAATCGGCCCCGCGATCCTGCTCGGCGCAATCCTGGTAGTCTCCGGCCCGACTGTGATTATTCCGCTCTTGCGCCAGATCAGGCCGACCGGCAATGTCGGCTCAATTGTCAAATGGGAAGGCATCGTCAACGACCCGATCGGCGCGATCCTCGCGGTCTTGGTCTTCGAGGTGCTGCTGGCCGGCGGCATAGGAGAGGGTACCACCGTCGCGATCCTCGGCGTTGCCAAAGCCGCAATCTTCGGCACGCTGATCGGCTTCGCCGCGGCAGTTGTTGTAGTGCTGCTCTTGCGCCGCTACCTGATCCCCGACTTTTTGCAGAACCCGGTGGCGCTAATGCTGGTGATTGTCGCGTTTGCTGCTGCAAATGCACTTCAACCGGAATCGGGACTGCTTGCCGTGACGGTGATGGGCATCGTTCTCGCAAATCAAAAGTACGTCAGCGTGCATCACATCGTGGAATTCAAAGAGACATTGCGGGTGCTGTTGATATCTAGTCTGTTCATCATTCTCGCGGCACGACTCACCAGCGATCAGTTGGCGCTCTTCAGTCTGCAGAATTGGCTCTTTGTCGCCTTGCTGATCGTCGTGGTGCGGCCTGTCGCCGTCTGGCTCTCAACGATGAAGAACGACATCACCTGGCGCGAACGTCTCTTCCTCGCCTGGATGGCGCCGCGAGGCATCGTTGCCGCTGCGGTGATCTCAGTTTTCGCCATCCAGCTAAACAACACCGGGTATCCTAACTGCGACTGTCTGGTGCCGCTGGCGTTTCAGGTGATTATCGGCACAGTCGCGATCTATGGCTTGACCGCACCCTGGTTGGCGCGTTGGCTGAAACTCTCCCAGCCCAATCCGCAGGGTGTTCTCTTCGCCGGCGCGCAGAGCTGGGCGCAGGATATGGCGCGGGCGCTACGCGATGAGAATTTCCCGGTGGTACTTGTGGATTCGAACTGGGCCAACATCACCGGCGCGCGCGGGGCGGGATGTCGCGCTTACTATGAGAACATTCTCTCTGAGTCACTGCTGGCCGATATCCAACTCGATGGTATCGGCAGATTGGTGGCTTTGACTCCCAATGATGAGGTCAACTCACTTGCGGCGCTGCGCTTCGCCAACATCTTTGGCCGCTCAGAGATCTATCAACTGCCGGCGCGTGCCGGGCGGGAAGGGCACAGCGACAAGGAGATGCCGAAACATCTGCGGGGTCGCCATCTCTTCGATGAAAAAGCCAACTTCGCCTATTTGCTGTCCCGCTTTCAGGCCGGTGCAGTCGTCAAGAAGACTTCAATCACCGAGGAGTTTCCCTACTCGAAGTTCCTCCAGACCTATGGCGACGAAGTGTTGCCTCTGTTTGTAATTAGCTCGTCGCGCAATCTGCAGATTTGCACTGCAAATGCCAAGGCCGAACCTCAAGCGGGCGATACAATTGTCGCACTGGTCGATGAGCGCAGCTAACGAATTCGCGGCAGGATCGACACCGGACGCGCACCACGCTCTGCCATGCGCTCGGCCAAGAGATTCTCATAGTAGCGCGAATCTGCGGGCGCCAGCTTGGGATTGTACTCGATCACCGGGCTGATGAAGGCGCGGATCAGCAGAGTAACCATCGGATCGTCAAAAGTCTCCCAGTATAGGAAATCTGGGTCTGCGGGGTCCTGGAACACCCTCCCGGAACCAACCGTGTCGGCTTCAACCGTAGCGCCTACTCCCGGCCTCGGACCCGTGCCCGCAGCACTCGCTTTCGCGAATCCGATGAATATCAGAGGCTCTGAAGTATAGAGATTCAAGGGAATAGTACCCCACCCGTCCGGCAGGACATAAGCCGCGTCGGAAGCATAGATGACACTGCTCGGCAGCCACAATTGGCCCTCCGGTCTCCAGTCCGCCGAGAAGGCGACGATGAACACCGTATCGACATCACACACGTTGAAGCTTACCGAATCGATGAAAGCCTCCTCTGAGCCGTCCGGCAACGCGAAGCCCTTGAGCCAGTAATAGTCATACTCATCGGCTGCGCGGCAGGAATCTCGCACGCCGGTATCGGTATCCAGCCACTCACCGGCGTTGAGAATGTAAACCTCGATCTCTTCGGTCTCGGCATTGATTGCATTTGAACTGATTGTGATTATCGCGCGTCCCGCGCCGATCTGAGTCAGGAGTGAGCGGCTGGCGGTCAGAGTAATCGTGGCGTCATCGGTGCCGGAGACCGCCGACAGACTGAGCCAGGGCGCATTGCTAACACTGATACTCCAGGAGAGCGCTTTCTCACCTTTGTTGATAATCGAGAAAACTCCACTGGTTTGATCGTCACCAAAATCGACCTTGTGCGTCGTGATATAGATAATCGCGCCGGTTTGCGGACAGCTTGCACATTGATCGTCGCTGCTACAGCCAACCAACAGCAGTGCGATAATCAGAACGGGTAGTAGCGCCAGCTTGCGCATCATCACAGAACCTCCTGTCTCAGTTTTTCAGGCAATCTTCACCGTCGGCAGTTATACCCAGGTATCGGCCCGCCGACCGTGGAAATTCAGGATAGCGAGCGGCGGGCAGGATCGCAAATAAAATCAGGGTCGAGTTTAGGCGCCCTGTGGGCCGCGAGGAAGTAGTCAGGTTATTTCCAGATGCGGCAGATCCCGTGTCAGGCACGGGACAAGCGTGTGCATCTGCCGCGCACTAAGCGCAGGCACGGGGGCTGCACCATCGAGTCTGGCTGGGATGTTGAGTTGACGCGCAGTGATGATTGAGAGGGAAACTCTCCGTGCTGGCTCTGTGATCCCACGTGGAGAGGCTGGTCACCTTACCTGTGCTGGATCCCGGCTCCTCGGCCGGGACGACAGATCTCTGGCCGGCAGTCCCTATGTGGTCGCTCCGGGCTTGCCCCGGGGTCCAGCATAGTTGAAGTTTGGCGGTGAAGGCGAGGTGTCAAGCAGATCCGATAGTGATGGATTTCTTTCTCTGACCCATGCAGTCCAACGTCGACCGACATCTCGAACTCGCCGGTGCTGGGTCCCCGCCTGCGCGGGGATGACCAATCATGGGAAGACTGTCCAGCAGCATGCAACACAAGCACGCAGTTTCACTGGGCTTCGTGGATCCCGGCCTGCGCCAGCATGCCATTG
>JBDRQZ010000612.1:0-3880 GCA_043826025.1 bacterium
TCAGTTCCAGAAGTTTTATCCAAAGTGTGGTGATCAACGAAGAGAAACGGTTTGCTGACACGTTACATTATGGAATGAAGGTATTGCAGGACAATCTGGACCAATTACGAGCGCGCGGAAGCGACACCATACAGGGAGACCTGGCCTTCAAGCTCTATGATACTTATGGTTTCCCGGTTGACCTGACTGCGGTGATGGCGCGCGAGCGGGGTCTTGAGATTGATGAAGCCGGTTTTGAGAAGGAACTTGCCCAGCAGCGGGAGCGGTCTAAGGCTGGTTCCGACTTCGCTGCGGACTTTGGCGGCAGCTATCCGGCCAGCGAGTTCGTCGGCTACAATGACAACTTCGACACCAATGCCGAAGTAATCTATGCGAATCGCAGAGGTGAACTGCTGGAGGTAGTGCTCGACAAGACACCATTCTATGCAGAGTCTGGTGGTCAGATCGGCGATACCGGCAAGATCAACCTCGATGCCAGAGAGCTGAAGGTGGTCGACACCAAGAAAGTCGGTGACTCCGCGGTGCATCTTGTTGATAAATATGAAGGCAACCCGGCAAGTCTGAAGGGAGAGGCTGTCGAGGCATCAGTCGACGGCACTCGCCAGAAGCACACCCAACGCAACCATACCGCGACACACTTACTCCATAAAGCACTGCGCACCGTGCTGGGCGAACATGTGCAGCAGGCAGGGTCACTTGTCGCTCCCGATAGATTGCGGTTTGACTTCTCTCATTTCAGGCAGGTGACCGACGCTGAGGTGCAGGAGATCGAACGACTGGTCAATGAGCAGATTCTGGCTGACAAGAAAGTCAGTTGGCGAGAGATGCCAATCGAGGAGGCGAAGAAGACCGGCGCGATGATGCTGTTCGGCGAGAAGTATGGCGACCAGGTGCGGCTTGTCGAAGTCGAAGGCTACTCCAAAGAGCTCTGTGGCGGCACCCATGTCCAGCGGACCGGCGAGATTGGCTTGTTTGTGATTGTCTCCGAGTCGGCAATTGCCGCCGGGATGCGACGCATTGAGGCCTTCACCGGCGCGGGGGCGCTGGAGTATCTGAATCAGCGTCGCGCCACAGTGGATCAGATTGTGCAGACCTTGAAGATCAAGCCGGAGGATCTGGTCGACCGGGTCGAAGGGTTGCTGGCCGAGACCAAGACACTGCGCAAAGAGGTCGAGAAGAAGCAGGCGCAGGCAGCGACTTCAAATGTCGCGGAGCTGTTCGACAATGCTAGTGAAATCAACGGCGTGAAGGTAGTCTTCAGCAAGTTTGTGTCGCGCGATGAACTCAACTCATATGCCGATTACACGAAACCGTTGGACAGCGCTGCAATCGGGGTATTCTACAATGACGAAAACCAATATGCTGTCACAACATCTGGAGTGGCGATTAAGCTGGGGTTTTCGGCCAAAGAAATCATCGCGCATCTGAATAAAGAGACTGGTGGTCGTGGTGGTGGCCGTGACTACTTTACACAGGGTGGTACGGATACTTCGCTTGACGAAAAGAAACTGCGCGAACTGGTGCTACCCCTGATCGAGAAGGCAGGCAAGTAAGTGTCGATCTACCAGCGCTTGCTGCGGATCGCCGAACGTCGCGGCGCGGGATTTCTGGTGTTGCTCGATCCCGATGAGTACCCCAAAGTCGATCTGATCGCTTGTGCCGAGCGCGCCGAGGATGGTGGCGCGGATGCGCTGCTCTTGGGTGGCTCACTGGTACGGGCGGGCGTAATCGACAATGTGGTACGTGAAATCAAGCAGCGGGTAACATTGCCGGTTATCACTTTCCCCGGCGATGCGGGTCAGCTTACGCGCTATGCCGATGCGGTGTTGTTTATGTCGCTCTTGTCGGGTCGCAACCCGGAGTATCTGATCGGCGAGCAGGTCAAGGGCGCGCCGTTGGTGAAAGAATATGATCTCGAAGCGATCTCGACCGCGTATTTGCTGATCGAATCCGGCTCGCTGACTTCAGTGCAGCATCTCTCGCAAACGCAGCCACTGCCGCGCAACAAACCGGAACTGGTGAAAGCGCACGCACTGGCCGCGCAATACTTTGGTATGAAGTTGGTCTATCTTGAGGCGGGTTCCGGCGCGCGCTATGCGGTCCCTGAGGAGATTGTCACCGCAGTTTGTGAGCATGTGTCATTGCCGATTATCTGCGGCGGCGGCCTGCGTAATCCCAAACAGGCGGCGGCGCGAGTCGAGGCCGGCGCCAGCTTTGTGGTGATCGGCAATCGCTTTCAGGAGAGTGATGGTTTGGCGCTTTTGGCGGAGTTTGCCGACGCGATTCATCAGGGTGAGAGAGCCAGAACCGAGAAGATCTAATGTCTGATTATGATTCGATAATTGCAGCGGCGATTGAAGAGTCACGACATCTGCGTGGCAGCTATGCCGACAGCCTGCAGTCATGGTTGCTGGAGGCTTCCGACCGACTCTCGAGTTGCTTTGCCTCCGGCCACAAAGTCCTGATCGCAGGCAATGGCGGTTCCGCCGCCGATAGCCAGCACTTTGCCGCCGAACTGGTGGTGCGGCTGACCTCAGAGTTTGACCGTCCCGCGCTGCCGGCAATCGCATTGAGTGTCGACACCTCGGTGGTGACTGCGGCCGCCAATGACTATGGCTATGAGCAGATTTTTGCGCGTCAAGTTGAGGCCCTGGGTATGGCCGGCGACATCTTTATCGGGCTATCGACCTCAGGTCGTTCCGCTAATGTCCTGGCGGCATTTGCTGTGGCCCAACGACGCGGGCTGACCACCATCGGGCTGTTTGGTGAGTCGGGCCCCATTGATCCAAACCTCTGCGAATTGCCGCTGTTGATCCCCACGAAGACAACTATGCGTATTCAGGAAGAACATATTTTTGCGTTGCACTTGCTGGTCCAGTTGACCGAAGCACGCCACTTCTCAAAATGAACCTGAACCGCTTCGTCGACCGTGGCCTGCTGGTCAGTCTGGTGCTGGTGGCGGCCGCGCTGCCGATCAGTATCGCCGCGTCGCAACTGGCGCTCGGACTGGTGGTGCTTTTCTGGCTTGCCAAGCTGATCGGCGGATATCGCAGCCGAATGTTGCTGACGCCATTGTCGCTCGGCTTGGTGGCCTGGGTGGCAGCCACACTGATTGCCGCCCTGTTTGGGGACAACCCGCGAGTCTCGCTGATTGCGATGCGGGAGGAGTGGCTGTTTCTGGCGTTCTTCGCTCTCTGGGGTGGAATCGTCAGGAAACACTATCTGCGGCCGATTCTGATTGCACTCGGCACCACGCTACTGCTAGCCGGCAGCTACTCGATCTGGCAACACTTCACCGGGCTCGATCTTGTGCATCAAGTGCTGCTCGACCCGATGCCGAGCGGCTACCGGGCGCACGCGACCCTGACCCATTCACTGACGGCCGGGGCAGTGCTCTCGATTTTGGGACTTTTGCTGTTGTTTCTCTACTTCACTTCGCAAACCGCCACCCGCTGGCTGGGGCTGTTGGTTGCGATCAGCGGCTTGCTGGGGGCGCTGTTGACCTACAGCCGCAGTGTGCTGCTCGCCGTAGCGGTCGCCCTGCTGGCGCTGTTTCTTTTGCTCTGGCGCAGCTACGGTTGGCGGGTTCTGCTGCCGGGGCTCTTGCTGGTGGCGGCGTTGCTGGCGATCGCTCCGGATTTGACCTTTCGCTTCAGCCAGCCATCGGTGGTGACCACCAGCCGGGGGCGCAAGCTTGAGGCAGCTCCGGAGCGGCTGGAAATCTGGCAGACTGCCTGGAATGTGTTTCTGGCCCGGCCCCTGACTGGAGTCGGTGAGGACAACCTGCTGGGCCGTTACGAGCAATATGCGCCGCCGGGAAGTCAGAGGGTTTTTGCCACCGCCCACAATGATCTGCTCCATGTTGCAGCCACCAGAGGCG
>JBDRQZ010000613.1:0-6362 GCA_043826025.1 bacterium
GATTCTGTCTATATTGAAAACAACAATTCGTGTACAACAAGGCGAGTCCTATTTACATCCAGAATTCCAAGGCCCCTCAGAACTGAGCGAGCAGAAAGGAAGAATATGCGAAGTTGTAAAGTGGTGGTGCTTCTGGCAGTGTTGTTGCTGGCATCCATCGCCGCAGCATCTGACCAGATTGAAAACTTTTGTCCCATAGAACGGGACCCATTGGTTGCCCAAACGCCGCAGCCGCATGACGCCCTGGCGGTTTTGCGGAATCCGACCGATCCTCCGCCTTACTGGGAGGGCACGCTGCGGGTCTATGTCGTCGAGCACGTTAGCAGCATGTGGTTGACATCAGACGGACATCCGTATGAGTTCCCGTTTCTGGCCTATGCGATCAACTCAGATATGATCGCCCTGAATGAGGGGTCCTGGGACACGACAGTAACCTGGGACGGTTACGATTTCGGCTACAATAGTCTGCAGGAGGACAATATCGCCGTGCAGGCGGTGCTCTTTTCGGCGACTAACGGGCTCCCCGAGGCGGCGGCAATGGCCGACCCCGGAGTTCCGGGGTCGAATCTAGTGGGGTCTGGTTACACCCACACCGTCTTCGCCGAGGAAGGCACGGCCACCTGGTGAGGATACTGTCCTGCAACGCGGTCTGCGTTGGCTGGCATTTGGGCAGGAGGGGAATACAATTGGATCTACACGGCCATGGTTAGCGACGTGAATCCCAGAGCTGCAGCACGACTCAGTGAGCTGGGACTGGGTGGCTATCCCACGACGTTCTTTGATGGTGGATACGGTGAAGTGTCCGGTGGGTATTCAAACGAAGCGGTCTACACTGAACAGATCGATTTCGCTGGAGTCCGCCCTGTCTCAACCGGTGATATCGTTCTCACGGTGGAGACGAACTGGCTTGGTGGTGAAGGGGGTCCGAACGATGATCTCGAAATCACGGTTTCAATAGGACTCAAGACAAGCATCTTCTTCACCTACCCCGATGGTGTGCCGGAATTCGTTGCGCCGGGTGAGGAAACAACTCTCGGTGTGACTATCACTGGAGTCGGTGTACCGGTCCCCGGTACCGGGCAGTTACACTACTCGATTAACGGTGGGGTTTTCGTGAGTGCTAGCATGGCGGAATCCGCACCTAGTGAATATGAGGCGGTACTTCCGGCAATCGGCTGTGGCGATTATCTGGATTATTACTTCAGTGTCGAGGAGCAAACTGAGGGCATCGTCTACGACCATGACGACGATCCGTACCACGCCATGTCGACTACTGTGGTCGACACGCTTTTTGCCGATGACTTCGAAACTGATCTTGGCTGGACATTTTCAGGTTTGCCGTTCGATGAATGGGAGCGAGGGAGTCCAGCCGGTTTCGGCGGCTCCGCCGGTGGTCCCGATCCCGCCACTGCGCATTCCGGCAGCAATGTGCTCGGCTACAATCTGTATGGAGATTACGGCAACGGAATCCCGGAGTATCACGTGACCAGCTCCGCTATCGACTGCAGCGAAGTCGGTGAGATGGTGCTGAAATTCTGGCGCTGGCTGGGTGTCGAGTCAAACACGAACGATCACGCTTATCTCCGTATCAGCACTGACGGCACCTCATGGTCGACAATCTGGGAGAATGAGGGCACAATTTCCGACGGATCCTGGACTGAACAGGTTTATGATATATCATCATATGCGGCTGGTCAGCCCACGGTGTATCTCCGATTCACGATGGGCACTACTAATGGGTCTGGGCGCTACTGCGGCTGGAACATTGATGATGTAGCGCTCGTCAGATATGTTTGCGAGGAATCAGGTCTGACGGTCTCCACCACGTCGCTGCCTGACTGGACTGTCGGGCATCCATATTCGCAGGTCCTCAGTTGCGCGAACCAGAATGGCGATGTCGCCTGGCTCGACCGTGATGCAACCCTGGTCGGTACGGGACTGTCTCTGTCAACTGACGGTATGGTTTCCGGAACGCCGGTGAGCGCTGGAAACATGCATTTCGTGGCTCAGGCAACCGACGAAACACCGGCCTCAGCGGTAAAGACCTTTGTGTTTACGCTTAACCCGGCAGTTGAAATTATGACGGTCGCGCTCGACCCGGGGATGGAGGGTGAGGAGTACTCCGCTCAGCTCGAAGCCAGCGATGGTACCGGCTCGCTGATCTGGACCGATCTGAACGACGATCTGGCGGCAAGCGGTTTGACCCTGTCTGAATCAGGACTCATCTCCGGCAGCCCGGTTGCTGATGGCGAGATCTTCTTCATTGCGGTAGCTACCGACCTGGTTGGTGCCGGCGACCAGCAGGCGCTTACGATTGAAGTGGCAGCCGGCTACATTTGTGGCGATGCCAATGCCGATGAGATCGCCAACATCACCGATGCGGTTTATCTGATCAACTACATCTTCAACAGCGGCCCGCCACCGGATCCGCCGGCCTCAGGAGATGTCAATTGCGACGGGATCTCGAACATTACGGACGCCGTGTATCTGATCACCTACATCTTTGGTGATGGTCCCGATCCTTGCGATACCAACGACGACGGTGTGCCGGATTGTTGATGATGGTAAGACAATAATCCCTCTCTGAGAGGGAGGCGATACGCGCCCGGCGGCCAGACATGAGAGGCCGTCGGGCGTTTTGCTGTACTACTGCAGCTTTATCACTGAAAGAAAAATGGTGTCCCCAACGAGATTTGAACTCGTGTCGCCGCCGTGAAAGGGCGGTGTCCTAGACCAGGCTAGACGATGGGGACACAGTCATGCCAACGTATCAATCGCGCGGCGCTTGTCAAGGGAATTGTTCGGGGCCGGTCGAAGGGACTACTTGAGCAGCACCATCTTGCGAGTCAAAACCGATTCCGCGGCCCGGAGTCTGTAGAAATAGACACCTGAAGGATAGTCAACCGCGTTCCACTCCACGTGATGCTTACCTGCCGGGTAGCCGCCTTGTGCCAGGATCGCCACCTGGCGTCCCAGCAGATCATAGATCGCCAACTCGATATCCGAAGCTTGTGGCAGGCTGAAACTAATGGTGGTTGTCGGGTTGAAGGGGTTGGGCCGGTTCTGGCCGAGACTGAAGTCACTCGGCAGGGCAGCCTGATCATCCTCCACCCCAGTCGCGCCATCGTCGACCCAAATGCCGCCGGCAACGAAATCAGGCAGGAAGGTGTTGCCCAATTCGTCGGAGGCATCGACCCAGGTGTACTGGTCGCTCCAGGTGCCGATGGGAATGAAACCGTTCGGGGCCTCTGGATCGACCGTGATCCAGAAGCGACAGATTTCCCCGCCGGGCGGGTCGATAGTCGGGAAGGGGGTTTCGTAGCGGCGAATCAGGACATTGATCCAGTCGGTGCGGTTGTTATCCGCCAGATTGGTTGTGTCGAAGAACACCGCTGGCGAAGCAACACTGTTGGACCAGGAGACTGCATCAAGAGTCAGCCAGGGACTCTCCATCGTGATCGGTACGCGCAGCGATGCCAGCGGCGTGTCGGTTTCCAGCAGCACTCGAATATAGATGGTCTCGCCCGGCGCGGCAAAATCGGTCTCAACCCGAACGGAGATATCCTCACTGAACGCAGTTGCAAAAGATGCGAGCAGGAGTGCAATCAGTAGTATGGTTCTATGCATTATCATAATTCTGGCAAGTAGCCAAATCGGTTGATCGGCAGCAGGATAGCGTAAGCCCGCTGCTGCAGTCATCTATTAAACACGCAAATCGTGGGCCGGTTCCAGCCTGAGTTCGTGAGGATCCCGCTTTCCACCTGAGAGATAATCAGTATATTGGCGACGATGCCAGACAAGAAAAAGCAGATTCTTTCTGCACAGCAGGTTGGCGAGCGTCTCGGAGGATTGGCGACAGCGGAAGAGAGGTCTGTCCTCATCGCCCTCTCCGGCGGACCCGACAGTGTCGCGCTGCTGCATCTGATGGTGGAGCTCGCGAAAGAGCAGGGCTTCAAACCTTACGCCGCCCATGTCAACTACAAGCTGCGCGGCGCAGAATCAGATGCCGAAGAGAAATTCTGCTGCGAGCTCTGTCGAAATCTCAGGATCAGGCTCTTCGTCAAACGCCGTTCGCTCAAGAACCTGCGCTCCGGGAATCTGCAGGAGAAAGCGCGGGAGGTTCGCTATCAGTTTTTCGAACAGCTCTGTGAGAAGCACGACATCGACCTGGTCGCCACCGGCCACAATGCTGACGACAACGCAGAGACTATTCTCTTTAATCTCGCGCGTGGCGCCGGAACTTTCGGTTTGGGAGGCATTGCGGAAAGGACCGGGCGTGTTATTCGTCCGCTGCTGAGATTCACACGGCAACAGATTCTCGAGTATCTGCGGCACAATGGCCTCACACATTGCACTGACAGCTCAAACCTCACCGAGAAGTACAAACGAAATCAGATTCGGCAACGTCTGTTGCCCGAATTCGAGTCGATTTTCGGTTCAGCGAGTGTCGAGAATGTCGGCCGGTCCGGAAGGCTGCTGGCTGAACAGGCGGACTTCTTGCGCGGCGAGGCAGAACAGTGTTTTGCGCGGGTGGCCGGTCTCACGCGAGCCGGGAAGATAGTAATTGCCTGGCAAGGATTGATGCGGTATCATACTCTGTTGAGGCGGCTGACACTGGCAGTCGCCTACGAGCGGCTGACCGGATCGTTGCGGGGCTTTGAGTTAGCTGCAACGGACCGGCTGCTGGCGCTCGGTGCGAAGGGGCAGGGCAGGGCCGATTTCATCGACGGTCTGGTCAGTGAGGTGGTCGCCGACCGGCTCTATATTTACCGCCCGAGAGGGTTGGGTCTGTCGCGCAAACTGGCGCTGCCAGGCGTGGTCGAGATCGACCGACTTTCCTGCCGTATTTCGGCAGGCCTGATCACGACCCAATCGGTGAGCAGGAGAGAGCTTGGTCGCGGCGGCAATGTCGCTAATCTTGATCCTGGGCAGGTGAAAGCCCCACTGGTTGTTCGTCTGCCCCGTGCCGGGGATAGATTCCGGCCCCTGGGTATGACCGGCAGCAAGAAGCTGTCAGACTTTTTTGTCGATCGTAAGATTGATCGGCCGCTGCGAGATGAGCTTCTGATCGTCGAGGATGCTGAGAAGATCATCTGGGTTGCCGGCGTGGAGATTTCCGACGAGGTCAAGGTTACCGCGCGGACAAAGAGGATTCTGAGGCTGGAGCTAGACGAAATACAGGATGATTGAAGTCGAACAGGCACTGGAAGTCGTCATCAGCGCCGAGCGCCTGCACACGCGGGTTTGCGAGTTGGCGGCGCAGATTAGCCGTGACTTTCGGGACAAGAATCCAGTGATTCTCGGCACGTTGAAAGGCGGGTTTCTGTTTATCGCCGACCTGGTTCGGCAGCTCGATTTCGACCTGGAAATCGACTTCATCTCGGCCCGCTCCTATCTCGATTCGACGACCAGCTCCGGAAAGGTCGATTTATTCAAAAAATTATCGATAGATATGGAGAATCGCCGTTTATTGATAGTGGAGGACGTCGTCGACACCGGACTGACTTTGCGTCGTCTGGTGGAGAATCTGCAGGCCGCGGGACCGGCCTCAGTCGACATTGTGGCGTTAATCGTCAAGGAGAGTGCTCAGCCGCTGGATATCGAAATCAAGTATGTCGGTTTTGAGATGGATGAGCGCTTTCTGGTGGGCTATGGGATGGATCTGGCGGAGAAGTATCGGAACCTCCCCTATATAGCTTGGTTAAAAGATGTGAAATGAAAGGTGTTAGTCTTTGCGCATGAGTGATTCGCCCGACAGGCATGAGCGGCGGCCAAATAGGCCACCCGGACAACCGCCCAAGGGCGGTGGCGATGATCCCGGCGGTAAGCGGGATGACTTCGGCTGGAAACGAACCTCGCGGACGATTTTTTTCTGGATAGTATTTCTGTTGCTGGTCGTTGTCGCGTTCAAGTATCTCTCCGCGCCGGGCGGCGATCTGGTGGAGATCGAATACACCGAGTTTTTGCAGCAGTTTAGGCAAAGCAATATTAAGTCGGTGACCTTTGTCGACCGCGAGATGCGAGGCGAATTCGCCACCAAGTACCTGCCGGAAAAAGCGCAGGGGCGCGGCGAACCGGCCTCGAAGTTTACGGTCGTCTTACCGCCATTGCCCGATCCCAATCTGGTCGGCAAACTCGATTCGGCCGGGGTCAGAATCGCCGCAGAGACATCTGACGGCTCCTGGGTCAGTTATCTGATCACGCTGGCGCCATTCCTGTTAATCGTGCTGCTCTGGGTTTTTATCATGCGGCAGATGCAGGGTGGTGGGGCCAAGGGATTGTTCACCTTCGGCAAGTCGCGCGCCAAGCTGCTTACTGAAGATCATCCCAAGGTTACTTTCGCCGATGTTGCCGGTGCGGAT
>JBDRQZ010000614.1:0-4293 GCA_043826025.1 bacterium
AGCACATCGCCGGACTGATAGACGCTGCGAGTTATGCCCTCGTTCCTGAGATTCGTTTTCGCCGTCGCAGTCGGGCAGAAGAGATATTGCGAGAGCCGGTCGGTGACAATCCGATTCAGCTCTTCCGGCACAGACACATCAAAACAGCGTAAGCCTGCCTCAATGTGCGCCAGAGGCAGAGCCAACTGCGCCGCCGCCAGCGCGCCGCCCAGGGTCGAATTGGTGTCGCCGTAGACAACAACCAGATCGGGGCGATACTTGCGTAAAGCCTTTGCTGCAGCATCCAGAATCCGAGCAGTCATCTCCGAGTTGCTTCCGGAACCGACCCCCAGATTCAGGACCGGCTTGGGTAACGCCAGTTGATCGAAGAATATTTGCGAGAGGTTGTGATCGTAGTGCTGACCGGTGTTAATCACCAGATGCTCAACCTTCCGAGCAACCAATTCAAGATGCAGTGGGGCAAGTTTGATGTACTGCGGTCGCGCGCCGACTATGGAGACGATTCGCATCAGCCGGATACAAACTCCAGAACCGCGTCGGCGACACACTCGCGTTCCGGTTCAGTTAGTTGGGCGTGAATCGGCAGGGACAGGACCCGTTTAGCGCAACGTTCCGCCTGCGGGAAATCGCCCTCTTTGTAGCCGAGGTCGGCAAAGCAATGCTGCAGATGTAAGGGCAGAGGATAGTATACCTTGTGGCCGATTTCCTTCTGCTTGAGAAACGACTGCAGTTCGTCGCGCCGGTCGACCTGAATGGTGTACTGGTTGTAAATGTGATAAGCATAGTCCGCCACCAGCGGTGTCTCCAGCGCCGCGCCGGCAAATCGTTGATCGTAGTAGGCGGCATTAGCCCGCCGGGCTTCGGACCAGCCATTCAGATGCGGTAATTTGACCAGTAGCAGCGCGGCTTGCAGAGTATCGAGTCGGGAATTGTAGCCGACCAGATCGTGGTAGTACTCATCGCTGCCGCCATGTTTCTTCAGTTTGCGCAGCAAGGCATCGAGTTCGTCATCATCAGTGACCACCATCCCGCCATCACCGGCAGCACCGAGATTCTTGGTCGGATAGAATGAGAAACAGCCGATGGTGCCCAACGTCCCGGCATATTTGCCCTTATACCTTGCGGAGATCGCCTGCGCCGCATCTTCGATCACCGCCAGCTTGTGGCGTGCAGCGACTTTATTAATCGCATCCATGTCCGCGCATTGACCAAAGAGGTGCACCGGCATGATCGCTCTGGTGCGCTCGGTGATTGCCGCTTCGAGCTTCGCAGCGTCGATATTGAAAGTCCGCGGCTCGATGTCGACAAAAACCGGCTTGGCTCCGACATTCACAATTGCTCCAGCCGTGGCGAAGAAAGTGAAGGGTGCGGTAATGACCTCATCACCCGGCTGGGTACCGACCGCGCGCAACGCCAACAGCAGCGCATCGGTGCCGGAGGCGACTCCCACTGCATGGCGCACGCTGCAGTAGCCGGCAATTCGCTCTTCGAGATCAGTCACCTGACTGCCATTAATGAAATTGGTGCGTTCAAACACCTCGGCGATCGCCGCATTGACCTGATCCCGCAGATCGGCATACTCCGCTTTCATATTGAGCAATGGTACGCGCATCTTATTTATCCCAATCCTGATTTTCCAGCAGTTGTTCTTCGGGAACCGGTTTTATCGGCCGGGCCGGCGCGCCGGCGACGATCTTGCCGGCCGGCGCATCTTTGGTGACCAGTGCGCCGGCGGCGACGAGCGCATCAGCGCCAATTGTCTTGCCCGGCAGAATCGTGGCATTCACTCCGATTCTGCCACCGGTTTCGACGGTCACGCCCTTGAAATGTTTGAAACGTTCTTTGGTGCGCCCGACGTAGTTGTCGTTCGAGGTCGCCACACAGGGAGCCACAAAAACACGATCGCCAAGTTCGGAGTAAGCGGTGAGGTAGACGTTGGTCTCCAGCTTGCAGTATCTGCCGATCTTGCAGAAATTCTCGACCGCCGCGCCGCGACCGATTATCGTGCCCTCGCCGACCGTGACATTCTCGCGCACAGTCGCCAGGTCGGCCACCAGCACCTTGTCGCCGATCTCCGCCCCGGCGTAAATCACCGCATGCGTGCCGATGATGCAATTGCTGCCGATCACCGTCGGGGGCAACTGCTGCTCCTTGGTGACCGCCGAGTTGGCGGCGCGCATCGGCAGCTTCCCGATCACCGCGCCATCGTCGATCCGAACATTGTCGCCGATTTTCGCGCCCTCATGAATAACCACATGCGAACCAAGCAGGCAACCCTTTCCCAGCTTCACGCCGTCGGCGATAACACAGAAATGCCCGAGACGCAGATCACCCGGGAGATTTGCCGAAGCTGCTATCTGATTTGTGCTCATTGCGAATCCAATCTGACTTGTGGGTCCACGCGCCTAATTGACTGCCTGATCGACCACAACATAGATCGTCGCCACATTGGCGAGGAACAGACCGGCGTCCTTGATCAACCCCCACCAGTCGGTGCCACGAGTTTGCGGCACCATAATGCGGTCACCCATCTGCACCGGGCTCTTCTTCTCCGGCTTGACCAGACTGCCGGTGTTGGCCTTGACAATGCGGATGTTTTTCTTGTCGGCCTTGTAGCCATAGCCGCCGGCGAGCCTGATATAGTAGTCCGTCGTCTGATCTTCTTTGAAGGGCACCTGTCCCGGATTTACCACCCGGCCAAGTACCGTCACCACATAACTTTTCGGCGGGATCTCGATTCGATCACCATCGCGCAGCGGTATATCATACTCCTGCCGGCCTTTGCCCAACAACATCGGGAAATTCACCGCCACTTTGCGCGGCTGCCCGGAGGTGCTGGTTTTCAGGTACTGCAGCTCGAAGTCGGTCAGCGTCTCTGTTGACACCTGCAACAATTGGTCGAAGCTGGTCACTTCCGGAGTGGTCCAGCGCGACTGCCGCAACATCTCGGCCTCCGACAACGAGGCGTTCTCCAGCAAGCCTCCTGCCCGCGCGATCAACTCAGACACCATGCGACAGCCATTCTCGATGGGATAGACACCGGGGTAGCGGACCTCACCATCAATGCTGGCTTCTTCCTTGCGATGATAGCCGGCTATTGCCCGCACGAACAGCCGATCATCCGGCTGCAGGAGCAGGTCGGTCGGCGATCCCGGGTTCTCGATAATTTCGCGCAGATTGACGGTCAGTCCTTTCTGCTCATTGCCGGAGCCGAGGAAGCGCGCAAGCTCCGCTGTGTCGAGTTCGGCATCGACCGCCGGACCATGTCCGAGCGCGAGCAGATCAGAGATTCGATCACCTGCTCTGAATTCAAAGATATCCGGCTGATTGACCGCGCCATAGATTTCAACGGTGTTCAGCGAATCCGAGACGAAGGGCACGAAGATAACCTGGCCTTCGTGAAGGTAGGGATTGCTCTCTATGTCGCCAGTCGCGTTGAAACGGGCAACATCGGCGAGGATGGTGTCGCCAGGGCTCTCCATCAGTCTGATATTGCGCTGCGAGGCGTGCTGTGCAAGCCCCCCCGCCAGCAGGAGCGCGTCAGTGACACGATCAGAGCCTGAGACCACTACCGCGCCCGGCTTCTCGACGCCGCCAGTGACGCTGACTTTGAACATGCGCACCCGTGACAGCGAAACTCCGACATCGCGCCCCCGGAAGCGGGAACCAATTTCGGTGCGAATCCGCTCTTTGGCTTCCGCCAGCGTGATCTGACCGAGCCAGACCTCGCCGACGGTAGGAATCGAGACTGCGCCTTCAGGCAAGATTTCGACTTCAATCGGCTCGATGTCGACGCCATAGAAGGTGATCAGAAATCTGTCGCCCGGGCCGACGATATAGGTCTCCGGATTGATTGCCTTGTCAAGGTAGAGTTGCGACGGGGGCGGTTCAGGTTCCGGTTCGACCTGAATGTAGCGGACCTCCTCACCTTTCTGAGCAAGAGCGGTGGCAGACATGATGCCGACTATAACGATCAGCCACAGCCAGCCGCTTCGCAGTGCACTCGCTTTGCCATCTCTGATAATCATCTCAGCAGCCTTCTAGAGTATATACTTCCGCAGGTCCTCATCCTCGATGATTTCCTTTAATGCCTTTTGTACCCGGCTCTTGGTGATCTTGATCCGGCTTTTGCCACTCTCCGGAAGCCCATACATCACTTCTTCGAGAAGATTGGTCATCATCGTCTGTAAGCGGCGGGCGCCGATATTCTCTGAGGTCTCATTCGCCAGCATTGCCAGCCTTGAGATTTCCTTGATCGCCGGTTCATCGAAACTGATGCTTACACCCTCAGTC
>JBDRQZ010000615.1:0-7512 GCA_043826025.1 bacterium
AATGTCGACAGCAGCGGTTTTTCAGTAACCAATGCTCTGAATCCGCGCTGGGCCAATGACGATCAGTTGGCGCTGATTATAGACAATGGCGGTAATGGCAATGAAGGGGCAAACTGCGCTCTGATGTGCCATACCGTAGAGGACAGTATGTGGATCGGCGGCGGCGGTGTTGTCGATGTCTGGATCTGGCGCGCCGGACGCACCAATCCCCTGGATCTGGCGGATGATATGATCTGGGGCACGGATCGCCGTGAATTCGACGACTACTCACAAAACCGCGAGGCCTGGAGAAGAAACGGCGTCAACCCAGATGCCGAAGAGGGGCTCACCGAGCCGCGCTGGATGCATGTCGACGGTCCCGATTATACCGGCATCAATCTCTTCACCGAAGACACGACAGCGATGGATTTTTCCGGCCAGTACAACTGGAAACAATGGGATGGAGTGCCGGGCTTCGTGCTGGAAAAGGACCTCAAACCCTCCGAGGCCGCGAAGACCTCTCGCTACGATGTGCATGCCCAGGCCGAATACGATTCGCAGGCCGACTCCTGGACACTGGTGCTCTGGCGCAAGCTGAACACCGGCAATGAGGATGATTTTGCCTTCACCCAGGGCACGTCCTTAAGCGCCAGCCTGGCAATGATGGATCACACCGACAATTATCATTCCGGTTCGCGGGTGTTCACAATCAAGTTCTAGCTAGTCAGCCGCAACGCAAACATTCGAGCGGCCGCATCTTCGCGATGCGGCCGCTGTTCTTTTTGCCCGACGAAAAAAGACCCGCCGCTCTCACGAGCGGCGGGCTACAGGAGAAGAAAGCATCCCCGAGCTAAGATTCACTTAGCTGGCGTCGTCTTGGAAGTCAGTCGGGTAAATCAAAAGTGCATAAGTGCCAAAATGAGAGAGCTCAAAGCTCACGGACTGAGTGGTACCGCTCGTCACAACCGAGCCGGCCTCCGTCCAACCGCTGCCGGCATTCCAGAGGTAGATTTCAACCTTCGCCGGCACGGAATTGAGGCCGATCACCCTGTCACCGTTCCTGACAAAAGCGTTACGAATCGTCAAGGTGACGGAACCTGAGATTAAGACGTTTTGAGGCGTCAGCGAGACATAGTCCAATCTCTCACCAGCCTGGTTTAGACCCCTGGTGACCTGAAAGCCGACGCCATACTCTTCGTCGAGAACGCCTGAGCCGATGTCGAGACTATAGAAGAAATCATCGTAGCGAACTTCAACGAAGTCATCGTAACTGATTTCGAGATTACCACCCTCGGCCCCGATCAAATCGGAGACTGCGAAAGTCATCTCAGCCACTCCAGCGCCCTGATCTAAACGAGCGTTGAGGGCTTCATCGCCGCCGGTAGCTTCATCACCCGGCGGACCCGGTGCCCGGGCTGGCCCGGTGGCAGGCTGATTGGCAACCGGCGAGATAGAATCGCCAGAGCAGTTCACAAGCAGCATTACCATTGCCAGCCCGACGAGGATCGTCAATAGTCTACCAAGCGCTTTCTGCGAGTTTCTCATTGTCCACGTACCTCCCGCGAAGGTTTCTGTTTCTACTTCACCTGCCAAAGGGAAACGCAACCGCTGTGCCACGGTTCTCGCGATGCGTGGCAGGCTTCTTACTTTATTGGGAGGAAATAACTTAGAAGAGACGGGCAGACTTAAGAACCAGACACAATCGACAGCAGGTTAAGGGGATTTCCCCACACTGTGTGGGTAAGGTAGCTAAGCCTCGTCTTCTTTAATCGGCACTACCGAGATCACGAGCATAGTCTGATCACCAGTGTTCGTAATCTGGTGCTTTTCATCGGGAGCAATATATAGACAGTCGTTTTGCTCCAGCCGACACTCCTTCTTGCCATCGAAGATCTTGCCGCTGCCGCGGACAATGAAAACCGCATGCTCCCAGGGATGAGAATGCAGCGGCGTGAAGCCGCCGGGATCAAGTTCATAGACGCGCATTGCCAAATCGCGCGCACCATCTTCCTTGGCGATCGCCACCCGGAGCCCGACGCCACGGGCGCCCTCGCGAGGATAGGCAGCGCGCTGTTCGATTTTGTGGTAATCTCTGATTTTCATCCTATGTCCTCATGCATCTCGTCAACGCGAAACTAAGGACCGGCACAAGAAATGTCAATTAGTTCTTGTCGGGCGCCTAAGGGGACTCTTATAACCCCTCTATGCATCTGGCGATTGGTACAACCTTTGACTATGCAGTCCCGCTCGAAACTCAACTCGCTGAGATCGAACGGGCAGGCTTTGAAGCGGTAAGCCTGGGCGCAAACCTGGGTCACTGCGATTTTCTCCAGACCGCTGTGCAGGCGGAGGTACGGCTCTCGGTCCTGCGACATAGCCTGGAAATCGACTCCCTGCACGTGCCGATCGCGCCCGCCTATGATATCAGCAAAAAAGACCCGGAATCGCGAATGGCGGCCGTCTGTCGAGTTGCCCTGGCTATGGCCGCCGCAGTTGAGTTGAATGCCGGCATCGTAATCCTCCACCTCTGTTACCATGCGCCGCGCGACTATGAACAGGATCTGCAATCCCTGCTCGACTCTCTCGATGTCCTGATTGAATCGGCGGAGAACATGGGGATTAAGCTGGCCGCGGAAAATCTGGTGACCGAACCATCCCACACCTTTCTTGCTGAATCGCTAGCTACCTTTGATTCAAAGCATTACGGCCTCTGCTATGACTCCAGCCACGCGCAACTGACCGGCAGGCAGCCGCTGGAGTGGCTGGAGCGTTTCGGCGACCGGCTGCTGGCGGTACATCTGTCGGACAATGATGGTCAGCAGGATCGTCACTGGCTTCCCTTTACCGGCATTGTCGACTGGAAGGCACTTACTAACACGCTACGCGATAATGATTTTAGCGGATCACTTCTACTGGAAGTTGAGAATCGAGAGGGTACCCCGACTCCTGAGTTTCTCCGGCAGGCTGCCGATTCAGCAATGCGTTTGCGAGAGATGATTGAGGGCTGAACCACTAGCCGCGTTGTGTGATTATCACCCCGGTCACAACCAGAATACTACCAATAAAATACTCGCTGCCGAGCGTCTCTCCCACCAGCCAGACAGAGAATGCCGCACCCGCGACGACTTCAAGATTCTGAAAGATCGCCAGTTTGGTCGCCTCCAGCCGTCGCAGTCCCCAGTACCAGAGCGAATAGCCGATCACCGACGTTCCGATGGCTATATAGCCCAGGCCCAGCCAGCTTGAGGTTGAAATCACTGCCGGATCGAAGTTGCGAGCCAGATAGATCCCGAATGGCAGGTACATCACCGTGCCGACGATTAAAGCGTAGGCGGTCATCGTCAACGCGCCATAGCGACGGACCAGCGGTCGCCCGACAACGGTATAGACCGCCCAACTGGCGACAGCACCAAGCACCAGGAGATCGCCAGTCAGCACGCGCAACTCGATATTTCCGGCACGCATAAGAACCGCTACCCCGGCAAATGAGAGCAGCGTACCGACAATCTTCGGCCAGGTTGCGCGTTCGCCGAGCAGCGGTAGCGCAGCAATGAAAACGAAAATCGGGGTGGCGCCGAACCACAAGGCCGAGCGAGCCGAAGTGGTGAATTGCAGACCATAGAGAAAGAGCAACTGATTGCCGGGAATCACCAGAACGCCAAGCAAGAGCAGTTTGCCCAGATCCTGACGCTTGATCGGCTTGAGTCGTCCAGTGAATTTCAGCAGCGCGAAGAGTGCGACTGCGGCGATCACGAAGCGAAACAGGGCGAGAGTGTAGGGATCGAAATCGCGCAGAGCGATTTTTGCGGCCGGGAAAGTCCCTCCCAGGACAACCTGACTTAGTGCAACGACCAGATAGACCAGACCCAGCCGTTGCTTCTCGCTCATACCCCTGCCCTAGATCGACTTGAGATAGCCGCCATCGAGGTTGATCGCGACGCCGGTCAGGTAGGCTGCCTTGTTGCTGGCGATAAACGCCGCTAAGTAGCCCATCTCGGCAGGTTCCGCCAGCCGCTGCGCCGGGATATTGGCTATCCAGCCCTGGCGCACTTTCTTGATCGAAGTGCCGGTCCGTTTGGCCACCGCCGCCGCCAGATCCTGGACACGCTCGGTGTCGGTGTAACCGGGACAGAGGCAGTTGACGGTGATTCCTTCTGCCGCAACTTCGGTAGCCAGCGTCTTGGTGAACCCATGCACACCGGCGCGGACTGTATTAGAGAGAATCAATCCATCAATCGGCTGTTGGGCCGCCACCGAGGTGACATTGATGATCCTGCCCCAGCCGCGCTCTTTCATGCCGGGCAGCACCTGAGTACACAGCCGAATAGTCGATTTGAGATTCAGGTTGTAAGCAATGTCCCAGTCGGAATCCTTGAAGCTGCTGAACGGCCCTGAGGGCGGCCCGCCGGCATTGCAGACCAGAATCTCAATCGGCCCCAGTTTCTTCGCAACAGCCGCTACCGCCTTCTTAATCTGAGCCGGTTTGTTGACATCGCAGGTGATCGGCAGCACCTCGGCGCCGGTCTGCCCATTGATCTCAGCCGCAGTATTCTTGAGATTGGCTGCTGTCCGCGCCAGGATCGCGACGCGACAGCCCTCTGCGGCGAGTACCTGCGCGATTGCTTTGCCGATCCCGCTGGACGCACCCGCCACCAGCGCGACTCTGTCTTTCAATCCCAGGTCCATTAGGCTAACTCCTCGAAAAGATGCACGACCGTATCGATACCGCGATAGAAGTCGGAGAGCACGAAAGTTTCATTCGGCGAGTGGGCATTGCAGTCATTCTGGGCAAAACCGAGGAGCAAGGTATCGAGACCCAACTCCTCTTTGAACACGTTGACAATCGGTATCGAGCCACCCTCTCGCATGAAGAATGGTTTGCGGCCAAAGCCTTGCTCAAGTGCCCTGGTGCCCGCCTGCACGAGGAAGCTGTCGCGCGAGACAATCGCAGGCTTGGCGCCGCCGGCATGGTTGAACTCCAGTTTCACACCGGGCGAGGCGACTTTGCGAACAAAGGCCTCGAACTTGGGCAGAATGTCGGTCGGGTCCTGATCGGGCACCAGTCGCATGGTCATTTTGGCTCCTGCCCAGGAAGGCACGATAGTCTTGCCGCCTTCGCCGGCGTAGCCGCCATAGATGCCGTTAACTTCGCAAGTGGGACGCGCCCATTTGCGCTCCAGAGTGGTGAAGCCCTGCTCGCCAACGGGGGCGCCGACGCCGAGCGACTTCAGGTAGTTCTGCTCATCGAAAGGCAACTCCGCAAAAGCCCGCTTCTCCCAATCTTCGATGTCGCGCACATCGGCGTAGAAACCATCGATTGCAACATGGTGATTCTCATCATGCAGCCGCGCGATGATACGCGCCAGCTCCGTGACCGGGTTAGCGACCGAGCCGCCAAAGCTGCCTGAATGCAGATCGCGGTCGGGGCCGATGACCTTGAACTCGGTGGCGGCAATTCCCCTTAAGCCATAAGTCAGCGCCGGCAAATCGGGACCATACATCGCGGTGTCACTGACTACGACACCGTCGGCTTTGAGCTTGTCATGGTTCGCCTTAATGAAGATCTCCAGATTGTCGGCAGCAGTTTCCTCTTCACCCTCAATCAGGAACTTGAGATTCACCGGCAACGAACCGACAGTCTTGAGGTAGGCCTCGACCGCCGCCAGGTGAATCAGCACCTGGCCTTTATCATCCGAGGCGCCCCGCGCATAGATTTTATCACCTTTGATCTGCGGTTCAAAAGGCGGCCGCTGCCAGAGGTCGAGTGGGTCGACCGGTTGGACATCATAGTGGCCGTAAATCAGCAGCGTACGCTTATTTTCAGGGCGTGAATACTCGGCATAAACGATCGGATTCCCCGCGGTCTCGATCAGCTCGGTGGCCAGACCCAGCCCGGAGAATTCCTTGACCAGGTACTGCGCGCAGGCAAAGACATCCTTTTTGTAGGCGGGATCAGCAGAAACCGAGGGAAACTTGAGGAACTCGACCAGCTTGTCGAGGAAACGCTGTCTATTAGCTTCAGTGTATTTCAGTATCTCTTTCATCGATCCTCCAGGGTCGGGGTCACAGCATCAATAGGCGACAAACTAGCGCCATGATCGCCGTTGTCAAGCAGATAGAGTTGGCATCGTTGCCGGGATCGCCTGTTATCTCAGGCAGATTATCGCTACGGGGCTTGCGAGAAAGCGTAAGCACGCTTATCTTGTAGACACTGATTCCGAGGAGCGGCAGAACGCGTGCCGGACCGGGCTGAGCATTGACAGTGTATTGAGGAGATAGATATGCAGATCGGACACAAAGCCCCCCACTTTGATGGTATCGCCGTGATGCCGGATGGTCAGTTTAAGGAGCTTTCTCTTGCCGACTACGCGGGCAAATGGCTGGTCTTCTTCTTTTATCCACTCGACTTCACATTTATTTGTCCTACGGAGGTCAGGGGCTTTTCGGTCGCATACGAGAAATTCACCGCGGTCGGGGCCGACCTGCTGGGCTGCTCGGTCGATTCGCAATTCGCTCATCTGGCCTGGATCAATGATCCGGAGTTGGGAAAAATCAAGTTTCCGCTGCTCTCCGATGTCACCAAGAAGATTTCTCGTGATTACAACGTGCTGATTCCGGAAAAAGGCTACTCGTTACGCGGGACATTCATTATCGACCCGGAAGGAATCCTCAAGTCGATTGTCGTCAACGACACAGCGATTGGGCGTTCAGTCGATGAGACGGTGCGCACCCTCAGAGCGTTGCAGACCGGCGAGATGACCGGCTGCGGCTGGGAACCGGGAGATCCGACCCTCGGCAGAGAACAATAGTATCCGGCACTAGTGGAAGATTCAAGGCCTGCCTAGTGGTGGGCCTTTTAAGGCTGTCTGACAAGCGCTCGTTTCGGCAGTTCCTGCATCCCGCCAGCGGCGGGAGGTGTGAACTGCCGGACAATGTGAGGATTGTATGACAACAACTTGTCGCGAATCGCAAGGTCACACGGACGATTGCATCGTCCGCAGGACACGGAGAAACGATCTTTTGGGACAGCCTCTATTCGTTTGCCAATCGCTGGAATCAGAAAATGATTTGCCAGAGGAAGACGAGAATCATAATCAGCGAGAGCACAAGTTTCATGACCGCCCCTGCCACATAGCCGCAGAAAGTGCCAAAACCGGCTTTGCAGGCGTCGCGGAATTCCCGCCCAATCAGAAGCTCGAACACAACCGCCCCGATGAGTGGACCGAAGATCAAACCGACCGGTCCACCGACAATGATTCCGACAATTGTCCCGACAATCGCCCCGATGATCCCCCAGCGTGAGGCTCCGAGTCTTTTCGCGCCATAAATCGTGGCGAGATAGTCCATCACCAGCACGATGGCAGTTAGGATTCCGAAAGTAATCAGATAAGTCGCGCCGATCTCCTCGAAGCCGGTGAAGATGGCATAGATTAGCGCCATCACCCAGACAATCGGTAGGCCGGGGATAATCGGCAAGGCGGCACCAACCAACCCGAAGAGCATCCCCAGCAGAGTTATCGTGAGCAGTAGGAT
>JBDRQZ010000616.1:0-2334 GCA_043826025.1 bacterium
GCTATCTTCTAAGGCCATGTCTGGTCGCAGGTCTTCCAAAAAGAATGGTCGCTTGGCGCCGCCGCGCGGTGTCCGGCTGGAGCGCAAAGAAAGAAACGCGCCCCGCTACGAGACCCGCGCCGGATTCCTGGTCCGCTCGAAACTGGAGCAGCAATGCGCTGACTGGCTGGCGGAACAGGGGATTACCCTGCAGTATGAGCCGCTGATTCTACTGGCGGGCAGGCAGTATCGGCCCGATTTCTTTCTGCCGAGACATGAGCTCTTCATCGAGATCTGCGGCTACCGCCATATGCCTTTCTACACTGACCGCCAGGAAGAGAAACGGCGGCTCTATGAGCGCCATCGTTTGCAGGTTCTTTTTATCGATGCAAGTCGTGCCGCTGAGGCGATCCGGAAACTCAAAACTGCACTCAGCGAAGCAGGAATCCTGCCGCCGGAACCGGAGTAAACAGGCTCATACTTGCAATCGCCTGGAAATGAATTATACTTAGGCAGAATGCTGGATATCATGGAGGAGCTATGAAGGGAAACAAGAAGGTCATCACACTGCTCAACGACCTGCTGGCGGATGAGTTGACCGCCATTAACCAGTACATGGTACATGCGGAGATGTGTGACGACTGGGGTTACAACCGCATGCATGAGGCGATTGAGAAGCGGGCAATTGTGGAAATGAAACATGCAGAGAAGCTGATCGGACGGATCATCTTTCTGCAAGGGACACCCACAGTCAGCAAGCTCAATAAGATCAACATCGGCAAGGATGTGCCGCTCCAGTTCGAGAATGATCTGGTTGCCGAGCAGATGGCGATTGACGCTTACAACAAGGCGATCGCCCAGTGCGGCGATCTCGGCGACAATGGCACTGCCGACCTCTTCCAGGAAATCCTCAATGATGAGGAGGACCATATCGACTGGATCGAGACGCAGCTCGCTCAGATCAAGCAGATGGGTCTGCCCGCCTATCTCGCGGAACAAGTGAGCTAGGCGAATAGTCCCGGGGGCGGAGCTGAGATTCATAATCAACCTGACCAGAGGCTGGCAAGCATTGCGGAAGTCAGGAATCATGGGGGCTCTAGTGGTGTGTCTGCTGTTGGCTGCCTGCAGCGGCGACAAACCCAACAACCCGCAGTATGACTACCTTCATGTCCCGGCGGAGTATGCCACGATCCAGATGGCAATCGACTCCTCCGCAACGGGCGATACGATCCTGATCGCACCGGGCATATATACCGGCGAAGGAAATGTCGACATCTGGATTCGCTACAGAAGTGTGATTCTCAAAGGTGAGACTGAAGGGCAGACCACTATCGACTGTGAGCATGCGGCCAAGTTCATGACCGTAACTGGCGCCGGTTCCGAGGGACCGGTGTTCATCGACCTGACGATTACCAATGGTTCGGCTTACAGTGGTCAACTGATCTCGAATCATGCCGGCGGCGCGTTGTACTGCAGCGAAAGCTCTCCGGTGTTTCGTGGGTGTCGCTTTGAAGACTGCGGTGCCGGCATTGGCGGTGCGGTTATGCTCTCCGACATCGTCTCCAATAGAACCACCGGGCTCTTCGTGGACTGTGATTTCGAGTCCGATTCGGCAGCTACCGGTGGCACACTGGCACTATCGAGAGCGGCGGCGACTGTGACTAATTGCAGATTCGTAAGTAACTACTCCTCGAGCGAGGGTGGTGCGATTCGGCTCGACTATGCTGATTTGACACTTCGTGATTGCCTGTTCACCGACAATGTGGCTGTCAAGGGGGCCGATATCTACATATTCGAGAGCGATGTCGAGATCGAGGGCTGCACTATGTATCAGGCGCAGGGAGGAGGTACACTCTACTTCGATGGTGGTACCGCCAGTGTTACTCGCAGCATGATTGTCGGCAGCACAAGTGTGCTCGCGGGTCAGAGCACTCAGGTTCCGACTTTCAGTTGCTCCGTGCTCTGGCAGAACCTGAGCGGCGACTGGACCGGCTCCATCGCCGACCAACTCGGCGTCGACGGCAACTTCTCCGCCGATCCGAAATTCATCGATCCGGAGAATGGCGACTTTTTCATTCATCACGACTCCCCCTGTGCGGCCCATGCTAATGAATGCGGCGTGCTGATCGGTGCCTATCCGATCAGCGATGTTGTCGAGTGAAACGGCAACCAGTCGAACCACTAGAACTGCAGCCACCCAAACCTGAATCTCGAGGGCTTTGAGTTGTCGTCCCGGCGCCAGGGCGGGACCCAGCACAGACTAACTTAGCACCGTCTTCAATGTGGGAGCAGTAGTGTCCGGCGGTGTGTCAATAAGCTTTCTTCTGAACAGGCAGCTAGTCGGAGCTTTCCGGC
>JBDRQZ010000617.1:0-4545 GCA_043826025.1 bacterium
GCACATGTCAGCGCGCAGCACTGCTACGATGTGGTGCTGGTTGACACCAAAGATGAGTATCTGCAGCGTGGTGTAGAGACCATCAAAAAGAATCTCGCACGACAGGTTAAGAAGGAAATCATTGGCGAGGCTGAGGCGGAACAAATAACTGCCAAAATCCACCCGACAACCGATCTCAAGCAGCTCCATGGCTGCCAGTTGGTGATCGAAGCGATCTACGAGAATCTGCAAGTGAAGGTCGACTTCTGGAAAGAAGCCGATGCTCTCTGTGATGATGAGACAATTCGCGCCTCGAATACTTCGTCGCTGCCGATCACCCAACTGGCCGCGGGAACTCATTTCCCGGAGCAGTTTATCGGCATGCACTTCATGAATCCGGTGCCGATGATGAAGCTGGTCGAGGTGATTCGCGGGATGGCGACCGCGGATAAGACTTATCTGATCGCCAAGGAGTTCTCCGAGAAGCTGGGCAAGGTGCCGGTCGAGGTGAACGATTACCCCGGTTTCGTCGCCAATCGTATCCTGATGCCGATGATCAACGAAGCGATCTACGCGCTGATGGAGGGCGTCGCCAGTATCGAGTCAATCGACACGGTGATGAAACTTGGCGCGAACCATCCGATGGGGCCGCTGACACTTGCCGATTTTATCGGTCTGGATGTCTGTCTGGCGATCATGGAAACTCTCTATCATGGCTATAGTGACTCAAAATATCGGCCCTGTCCGCTGTTGCGCAAGATGGTGCAGTCGGGCTGGCTGGGTCGCAAGACCGGCAAGGGCTTCTATGATTACTCTAAGTAATCACCGGAAGTGGTTAATAAGACGTAGCTTGGGAGTATGGTATGGATTTTGAATTAAGCGAAGATCAACAACTGATGCGGGATGGGGCGCGTGAGTTCGCCCAGAAACGCCTCGCGCCGGTAGCCGAAGAACTCGACGAGAAGGGGCACATACCGGATGAGATCATCAAGGAAGCTGCCGAGCTGGGTTTCTACGGGATGACGGCGCCGGAGGAATTCGGCGGACTGGCTCTCGACACTCTCAGCTACGCTTTGGTGATCGAGGAACTTTCGAAAGCTTGTGCAGCATTTGCGATCATGATTTCAGTGCACAACTCGCTGGTGATCGAGGCGCTTAAGAAGTATGGCACTGACGCTCAGAAGGAGAAATACTTGCCGGCACTGGCCAGTGGCGAGATCATCGGGGCTTACTCGCTTTCCGAGCCGGGATCCGGCACCGATGCCGGATCACTGGTGTGCCGCGCCGAAAGGAAGGCCGACCATTACCTGCTCAACGGCACTAAGACCTGGGTAACCTCAGCCGCATTCGCCGGTATCATCCTGACTTTTGTCAAGACCGACCCGGAAAAAGGCTCAAAAGGCATCTCCTGTCTGGTGATTGAGAAGGGCACCGCGGGGATGAACTTCGGCGCGCCGGAAAAGAAGATGGGGCTGAAGGCCTCCGACACCCGTGAAGTCAGCTTTATGGATGCCAAAGTGCCGCTGGAGAGTCTGCTCGGCGAAGAAAACAGCGGCTTCAAGATTGCGCTTTCGCTTCTGGATAATGGTCGCATCGGGGTGGCCTCGCAGTCGCTGGGAATCGCGCAGGCGGCCTTCGATGAGGCGCTCAAATATGCGCATGAGCGGGAGCAGTTTGGTCAGGCGCTGGTGAAGTTCCAGGCGATCCAGTTTAAGCTCGCCGAGATGGCGACCAGAATCGATGCCGCGCGGCTGATGACTTACCGGGCCGCAGTGCTGAAAGATCTAGAGGGGCGCTATTCGAAAGAAATATCGATGGCTAAGCTCTTTTCCTCGCAGACTGCGAACTATGTCGCCAATGAAGCGGTACAAATCCATGGCGGCTACGGCTATGTCAAGGAATACCCGGTGGAGCGCTATTTCCGTGATGCGCGGGTAACTGAGATCTATGAAGGGACAACCGAGGCGCAGAAGATGGTAATCTCGCGCTGGCTAATGAAAGATTGATGCCTATGTTTGCCGATACCGAGTATCAGGATTTTCGCAATGAAGTGCGTGCGTTCTGCGAGGCGGAGGTGGCCCCGCAGGCAATCGAGTGCGATCACCAACAAGAGTTCGCGCCGGGCTATGTCAAGAAGCTCGGTGCTGCCGGCTATCTGACAGTCATGCTGCCGCAGAATCTGGGCGGCATGGGCTGGAATACGATTCAGTATTCGATCATCGTCGAGGAGCTGGCTAGAGTTTGCGGCGCCACCTCGCTGATGATTGCGGCGCACAACTCGCTTGGTGCCGGTCCGATTTACAACTTCGGTAATGATGAGCAGCGCAAACGCTTTCTCACGCCCGTGATCGAAGACAATGTGTTGATCGCTTTCGGCCTGACCGAGCCGCAGGCCGGTTCCGATGCCGGTGGTACGCGCTCTTTCGCCGAGCGTAAAGATGGCAACTACATTCTCAACGGCACCAAGTGCTGGATCACCTCGGCCAAGCTCTGCAAGTTTGCGATTGCCACAGCCCGCACCGACAAGAGCGGCGGTGTCAAGGGTATCTCCTCTTTCGTGTTGGAGAAGGGGATGGAGGGCTTCGAAGTCGGCAAGAAAGAGAACAAAATGGGTTGTCGCGGTTCCGACACCGCTTACCTGCATTTTGATAATGTCGTCGTGCCGGAAGCCAACAGGATCGGCGACGAAGGGCAGGGTTTCAAGCAGTTCATGATGACACTTGACGGCGGCCGGATCTCGATTGCGGCGATGGGGCTGGGTCTGGCGGTGGGCGCTTACGAGAGTGCGCTGCGTTATGCCGGTCAGACCGAACTCGATGGACAGCCGCTGGGGCACCATCAGGGGGTCGGCTTCACCCTGGCCGACATGTATACCCGAATCGAGGCGACGCGGGGTTTGATCTATGGCGCCAGCCGAATGAAAGATCAGGGGTTGCGTTTCAGCACGCAGTCGGCGATGGCCAAGCTCTATGCTGGCGAGACCTGCAACTTCGTCACCTCCGCCGCGTTAGAAATTATGGGAGTGGATGGTCTGAGCGAGAAGTACCCGGTCGAGCGGGCGTTCCGCGACATGAAGCTGACTGAGATTGGCGAGGGAACCTCCGAGATTCAACGCCTGGTGATCTCGCGGGCCATTCTCAAGGACGTTATCGATAAGTGATGCTCTGTAGATAGGAGGCTGGTATGGCTTTCGAAAAAGTAGATAAAATCTGGATGAACGGCGAGTTCGTGAATTGGGATGATGCCAGGATTCACGTGCTCTCGCATGTCGTCCACTATGGTTCCTCACTGTTTGAGGGCTTGCGCTGCTACAAGACCAAGAAGGGTTCGGCGATTTTCAGATTGCGGGAGCATACCGAGCGGCTTTTTGACTCCTGCAAGATCTATCGCATGGAAATTCCTTTCACACCGGACGAACTGAACGATGTGCAGCTAGAGTTGATTCGTGTAAACAAGCTTGAAGACTGCTATGTGCGACCGGTCGTCTATCGCGGTTATAACAGTCTCGGTGTCGATCCGCGCGCCTGTCCGGTAGATGTGACAATCGCTGCTTGGCGCTGGGGCGCCTATCTGGGCAAAGAGGCATTGGAGAAGGGTGTCGATGTCTGCATTTCCTCCTGGAATCGGATGGCACCGAATACCTTCCCGGCAATGGCCAAGTGCGGCGCCAACTATATGAATAGCCAGCTTATCAAGCTGGAGGCGCTGTCGCATGGCTATTCCGAGGGTATCGCGCTCGATCACAATGGCATGGTCAGTGAAGGCTCCGGCGAAAACGTGTTTGTCGTGCGCAATGGCGCATTGATTACGCCGCCCTTTAATGCCTCGATTCTGCCCGGCATCACCCGGCGCACTGTGATCAAACTGGCCGAAGAAATGGGCATCCAGGTCATCGAGCGCAACATCCCGCGTGAAGCGCTCTACATCGCCGATGAGGTTTTCTTCACCGGTTCGGCAGCGGAGATCACGCCGATCAAGACGATTGACAATATCCAGATCGGCGAGGGCGAGCGGGGACCGATCACCAAGAAGATGCAGGAAGCCTTCTTCGACATCGTGCTGAATGGCAACGATCCATACAACTACCTGACATTCGTCTACAAAGAGGAGACTGTCAGAGCGTGAGTGAGAGTGTGAAGTTGCGCATTGCGTTAGGCGCCGACCACCGCGGCTATCAGCTCAAGCAGGAGTTGATTCGCTATCTCGAATCGGAGTTGAGGCACGAGACTGTCGACTACGGCGCCGAGTCGGAGGAGTCGGTCGATTACCCCGACTATGGCATGAAGGTCGCTCACGCGGTCGCCAACCATGAAGTCGATCGTGGCATCACGATCTGCTGGACCGGCAATGGCATGAACATGGTGGTCAACAAGCTGCCGGAGATCAGGGGCGCGTACGCGTTCTCTGAGGAGATGGCGCAACTGACGCGCGCCCACAACGACTCGAATGTCCTGTCCCTGGCCGCCAAATGGGTCGAGCCGGGGTTGGCAAAAAAGATTGTCAAGGTCTGGCTGGAGACGCCATTCGAGGGTGGCCGCCATATCGCGCGGATCAAGAAGTTTTCGA
>JBDRQZ010000618.1:0-6597 GCA_043826025.1 bacterium
GAACTGCCGCGCCGCCTGTCGCGCTGTCAGGCAATAGCGCCACTCGTCCGGTTGTTCCGGGGTGGCGTGGACCAGGAGGATTTCGTCCAGTAGATAACTCGGTTTTGCGCTCCGCAGGCTTTCGCGAGCTTCCTCGCTCAACGCCTTCTCCGTGTAGTCGAGCGCGCTACGGGCGTAATCGTTAAACAGGAAACTGTCGATCAGCCCGATCGCGCCGGCATCGTGGTTACCCAATATCCTGACCTGGCAACGCTGGGCGATCAACTCGGTCACCTCGTTGGGGTGAGCGCCGTAGCCGACGGCATCGCCGAGAAACAGGACGGCCTCAACGCCGGCCTGTTCGAGATCACGCAGCACGGCTTGCAGCGCCTGCAGGTTGCCATGAATATCGGAGAGGAGCGCTAGCTTCATTTAGAACTCGCAATAAAGCGGAAGGTCGATTTGCCTACTTCGACAATATCGCCATTCTTCAGCTCTCTGCGATCAATAACTTCGCCATTGACTTTGGTTTTGCCGGCGCGTCCGACATTGTCGAGCACCCAGGAGTCGATTTCTTTGACCAGGCGAGCCTGCAGCTTCGAGGTGAAGAAACCGCGCACTGGAATATCGACCAGTCCGCCCCGACCAACGGTGATCGTGTCCTGGGCGAGCACGTGGCGAACCTTGTCTTTACCACGCAACTCCAGCAGGAGCGAGCCACCGCTTTCGGAGGTCATTTGGCGCGCTTCCTGGTCGCGGTTGACCAACTCGCGCTGCTTCTTGGTGCTGAGCACCATTGTGCCTTCCAGATCGCCCTGACTTGCCTGGCCGCCGACGCCATCTTTGAAAATCAGGTCGAACTTGCCAATCGTGACAATGTCGGTGTCTTTGAGGAAGTGCTCACTGACTTTAGCCTGATTGACGAAGGTGCCGTTCAGGCTGTCATTATCGACAAGCAACGCTCCTTCGGGGGAGAAGTTGATTTGGGCGTGACGTCGCGACACTCCCCGGTTGTCAAGCACGATGTCGTTGTCCGAGGTGCGACCGATCGTCAGGTTCTCCTTCTCCGTGACGACCCGTTCCACCACCTTGTCCTGGAACTTAACCAATATCTCCGGCATCTGCGCTGCTCCTTTCCTTAGGCGCGCTGATAAATAAAGTCGAGTAAGCTTACTCTCGGCAAGTGAGCAGGTTCGGGCATAACGCCGTATAGCCCAAATGACTTGCCTGCAATCGGATAACCACTTATATTTTCGTCATGAATCTGCCAAACTTGAGAGGCAACCTGAGGGTGTTTGCTGCACCGCTGGCTGGTGTCTCCGACACGGCGTACCGATTTCTGGCCAAGAGATACGAGGCCGACTACTGCTTTACCGAAATGGTTTCCTCGGAAGGACTTATCCGGAATCACGCGCGAACGTTGGACATGTTGCGGCGCTACGAAGGTGAAACCGCGGTCGGGACTCAGCTCTTTGGCACGCGTCCGGGTGTTATTGCTGATGCCGCGCAAATCCTTGAAAGCCTTGGGTTTGACTCAATCGACCTGAATTGTGGCTGTCCGGTCCATAAAGTCGTAAATAAATGTGGCGGCGCGGCGTTGCTCAAGGACTTGAAGCTGCTCGAAGCGATTATCAGTGCTGCCGCGAAGCGGGTTTCGATACCTTTCTCGATCAAGATTCGCTCCGGCTGGAGCCTGGATCGGCTTAATTATCTGGAGGTCGGCAAAGTCGCCGAGGCTGCCGGCGCGGCCTATATCTGCATACATGCTCGCACGCAGACAGAGTTCTTCCAGCCCGAAGTGCATCTGGAGCATATCGCCGAATTGAAGGAGGCGCTCTCGATCCCGGTAATCGGTAATGGTGGAATTCGTAATGCTGATGATGCCACCCAGATGTTTGAACGAACCGGCTGTGACGCGGTCATGGTCGCGAGTGGTTCCCTGGGCAATCCCTTTCTCTTTGCCGAGATCAAAGCCCGCCTGGAGGGAAGACCTGTACCGGTTTTCACCACGGCAGAACGCGCGAGGACTTGCGTTGATCATGTCCGCATGTTAACTGAGCGCTTTGGGGAAGCTCGAGCGATCAAGCGGGCACGCAAGCTGATGGGCTGGTATTACCGGCACATTGTCGGGCGCTCCAAGGTTGATCCGGCGCTCTATCAATTGAACCGGCTCGCTGAGGTCGAGGAATACCTGAGCGCTCTGGTTGATCAGGTTCAGGAGCAGGCGGCATGAGTTACGACGACAAACTGCATGAAATTCTGCATGATGTCGAGGCGGGAGTCGTCAAAGTTGCTGAGGCGGCCAAAGCGATTATCGATCTCTATATCGAAGATGTCGGTCCCGCGAGGCTCGACCACGGCCGTGGTCCGCGCACGGGTGTGCCGGAAGTCATCTATGCGGCAGGCAAGTCAACCGAGCAATTACTGAAAATCGCAGAAGCGATTGTCGCCCGCAATGCCCCGCTGCTGATAACCCGGCTCGACGAGCAGGGATATCGTGCTCTAAAGAAAGAAATCTCGGGGCTGAAGTACAGCGCAGAGGGCCGCACTGCGTCGCTGACTGACGCCAGGGAGCTTGTCGATTCCGGAATTCTGATTGTCACCGCGGGCACTTCGGATATTCCGGTAGCCGAGGAAGCCGCGACCACCTGTGAAGCGCTCGGCTATGCGCCGGTACGGCTCTATGATGTCGGTGTCGCGGGAATTCACCGGGCGCTGGGCGAAGTGGAAAAGCTGCGTGCCGCGAAAGTGATCATCGTGATTGCCGGGATGGAGGGTGCTTTGCCCTCAGTAGTCGGCGGTCTGGTGGCTGCACCGGTAATCGCGGTGCCGACTTCGGTCGGTTACGGAACCTCATTTGGCGGGATCACGGCACTGCTCGGCATGCTGAATTCCTGCGCCGCAGGGGTGACAGTAGTCAATATCGACAACGGTTTCGGCGCGGCGGTAGCTGCGGTGAAAATAATCAAGACACACGCCGGCCAAACTCCAGGTTCAGATGCCACAGAAGAGAGTTGATCTCTGACGGGCTCGAGTATGAAGATCGGTTATTTCGATTGTTTTGCCGGTGCCGCCGGGGATATGATCGTCGGTGCGCTGATCGATGCCGGTTGTGATGCCGCGTTGATCGAGAGCGAACTCAACCGGTTGGAACTGCCCGCGATTAAACTGGTCACCGAGAAGGTGCAGCGTCACGGAATCAGCGGGACGAAGGTCACCTTCAACGTCGACGAGAGCAAGCCGCCGCATCGTGGTCTGGGAACGATTGAAATGCTGCTGCGCAGTTCCAGCCTCGATTCCGAGATCATTGAGAAATCGGTGGCGGTGTTCCGCCGACTTGCCCAGGCTGAAGCCAAAGTCCATGACCAGCCGATCGAGAAGGTGCATTTCCATGAGGTCGGGGCAACTGATGCGATCTGCGATGTGGTCGGAAGTGTGATCGCGCTGCGCGAATTGCGAGTCGAGAAGTTGTATTGCTCCGCTTTGCTCTTCGGCAGCGGGGTGATCGAGGCGGCACATGGCAAACTGCCGGTGCCGGCGCCGGCGACTGTGGAGATCGCCCGTGGTTTTCCCATCAAGCGCATCGACAGTGGTGTCGAGATGACGACGCCGACCGGCGCGGCGATTCTTTGCGAGTTGGCAGAATATAAAGCTGAGCCAAACCTGATAATCGAGCGCACCGGCTACGGCGCGGGAACTCGCGATCCCCGGGATCGTCCCGGATTGCTCCGGTTTGTCCTTGCCGATACTGTTTCGCTGCTCCCTACCGATGAGGTGGTCGTAATCGAAACGAATGTCGATGACACAACCCCGGAGGATTTAGGGCATCTGCAGCAGCGGCTGATGGCGGAGCAGGCGCTCGATGTCTTTGTCACGCCGGTGCAGATGAAGAAGAACCGACCGGCCTGGCTGCTGACGGTGATCTGCGAGAAGCAGCATTTCGACAGGCTCAGTCAGGTGTTGCTGCGTGAGTCAACGACCGCCGGTCTGCGTTATCGGCATGAACAGCGGCGCAAGCTTAAGCGTGAAATCAAGGGTGTCATGACCCCTTATGGTGAGATTAGAATTAAGTACCTCTTTGGCGACGATATTCGTAAATTCAGCCCCGAATATGACGATTTGGCCAGAGCTGCGGCTGCGGCTGGTGTCCCCCTTAGCTGGGTGCGCCAAGCGGCGATGCAGGCAGCGGCGAAGCATGAAGGAGATTAGCGGTGAGTGACTTGAAGGTCCTGATATTTGCTCAGAAGAAAGAAGACTCATTGGCGGGTACCGCCCTCGAACTACTCAATGTCGGTCGGCAGTTGGCGGACAAACTCTCGGGCGAACTCGGTGTATTGGTTATCGGCAGCCATGTCGACAAACTGGCGCAGGCTGCCGGTGCGGCCGGTGCCGATGTCTGTTTCACGGTAGCTAATGATGAACTGAATAGTTTCCATGATGATGCCTACGCTCAGATTCTCGCCGATCTGGTGAAAGCAAAATCGCCACAGGTGGTGCTGGGACCGGCGAATTCTTATGGCAAAGCGATGTTTGGCAGAGTCGCTGCGCTTCTGGGCGTGAGCCTGGCGGCCGACTGTATCGCGGTTGATATTGATGGCGAAGGCCGGCTGAGCGCTACCCGCCCCGCGTTTGGCGGCAAGGCACATCTCACCGTGCAGTTCAAGACCAGTCCGCAATTAGCGACCATTCGCCCGAAGATCTTCACGGAAGCGAGCGCTGACGATTCACGCAGCGCTCAGATCGAGGCGTTCGCGGCGAGTGCTGAGTCGCTGAGCTCGGCGCTGAAAGTCGAAGCCGGGGTGGTCGGTGGTGGTGGCGAGTTGAGCCTCACCGAGGCGGATATTGTCGTCGCCGGTGGCCGCGGTATCAAAGATGCCGAGAACTTCAAACTGATCCAGGAATTGGCCGAGGCGGTCGGCGGGGCAGTGGGCGCTTCGCGCGCGATTGTCGACGCTGGCTGGGTGCCATACAAGTATCAGGTTGGGCAGACCGGCAAAACGGTCAACCCGAAGCTCTACTTCGCAGCCGGGATTTCAGGCGCGATTCAGCACCTGGTGGGCATGCAGACTTCCGGCACGATAGTCGCAGTGAATCGCGATCCCGATGCGCCGATTTTCAATGTAGCATCTTTCGGGATCGTCGGGGACCTGTTTGAGATTCTGCCGGCGCTGAGCAAGAAGTTCAAAGATGAGCTACAGAAGTAGAAACGCAGTCCGGACAGTTTGCCCCGTCTAGCTGCAATCGATATTGGCTCCAATTCAGCGCTGTTGCTGATCGCTGAGAGTTTGCCTGCCGGCGCCTGGCGGGTGCTGCTCGACACTCGGCGCACTGTGCGGATGACACAGACTCCACAGGCTCCGGGCAGGATTGCTGAAGCTGCAATTGCAGCACTTGAGGCAGTTTTGGCCGAGTATTCTGAACTCATCGAAAAACTTGATGCCGGCGACCATGTGGTCGGCGGCGCCACTCAGGCGTTGCGCGCTGCCGAGAACGGCAGGGAGATTGCCGCGCAGCTGCAGCAACGATTCGGTTGGCCGATACGGATTCTCGCAGCGGGTGAGGAGGCGCGGCTTTCCTATCTGGCGGCGGCCAGTGGCATAGGCCAGATTCCGGCTGAACGTCTGGTGATCGATGTCGGCGGTGGTTCGACGGAACTCGTTCTCGGGTGCGACCAACGCATCGTAAAATCGACCAGCATTCCAATTGGTGCTGTCAGCCTCTCGGCAGAGCTACGGCTGTCTGATGCCATTGCTGAGCCTGAGTTAAGCCGAGTTGCCGCACAAACAGCGGCGGCTCTGGAATCTGAAATCGCTGATTTCGGGACGCCGCCAATGACTACCCTGCTGGTTGGCGGCACCGCGAGCACGCTGGCGGCTCTTTTTCTGGGCCAGAGAATTTTCGATCCAGAACTGGTTCATGGTGTAGAACTGCAAACGGATTGGATCGGGAGTCAACTTCGGAAGCTGGCACAACTTGATCTGGATGAACGACGCCGGCTTATCTCATTTGATCCCGATCGCGCGGAGATCATCATTGGCGGCATTCTAGTTCTGGAGCGGCTTTTGGCGACCCTCAAGATCAAATCGGCAATTGTATCAAACCGAGGTCTGCGCTGGGGTCTGCTGATCGATTCGGCGGTTGCCGGCAACGCGGATTAAACGGGCGGCACTTAGGCGCCGTCTATAAATTGCTTGACAGGGGTAAGCCTGAACCTTTCTTAACGCGAGGAGTTGCGCTGAGCAATTGAGATAACGAACGAATTATTCAAACTACGATTGAACTGCTTGAAAGAAGAGAAAAAACAACCGAAACTGGCGCCAATCAGGTGAGGTTTCGGTTTTCTGTTTTATGAGCCTAACTAAGACATTTGCACTATCGGTGGCGCTGTTGCTCATCGGTGTCTCCCCGGCGGGCGCCTGGATGACCCTGACCCTCGATCAGCCACTCGATGTCCTCGCCGACAACAGTGCCGTCGACATCATTTATGATGGCACCTATGTTTGGCTGGCGACCGGCGCTGGCTTGTCGGGTACTGCCGATGGCGGACAGACCTGGCGGACTTTCAATAAGCAGACCGGCTTTGCGCAGAGTTCCGTGGCGGCCATCGCGGCCCTGGAT
>JBDRQZ010000619.1:0-8885 GCA_043826025.1 bacterium
GATCAGCACCGCTTCAGTCACCCGGTTGTCGATTTGGTCGATCTGGATCAGCAGACGATTGGCGCGAGCGATATCGGCGTTGGGGACATTAGCCAACCGGTTCTCGTTAGCATAGATTTTGATATAGTTGCCGCTCATCATCACCCGGGCATCGAAAAAGCCGAGATCGCGGCCGACCTCGGCACTCGCGAGATACTTGGCCCCCTTCGCCAGGCCGCCCATCAGGTCCAGCTGATGGTCGGTCCGAAAACCGGCCCAGTATGTCTCCTGATTGGAACGCTTAGGTGCGGTCGATCCCTCCATGACTTTGATTCCGTAACTCTTCGGCATGTAAACATGCATCTCCAGAGTGAAGTCTGTTGGCAGATTCTCCGGCAGCGGGATTTCGAACTTGGCCGATTCTGCAATCCGCAGATAGCGCGCTCCTTCCCATTCGGCGACTTCCATGTTGCCTTCCACGAACTCGATCCGTCGCGGAAAGTCGCCCACCGGCGTCGCGGAAAAGTCCTCGTAGTAGAGGATTTTATTGCCCGGCATGAAGTCATAGTTGAGCCAGGCGCCCTCGCCCGGCTTCAGACCTTGTGCTGTGGCGGCAGCAGTACTCTGCGTGCTCCCGGATTGCGTGGTTTCTGCCTTGGAGCCGTCGCCCGTCGCCGCATCCTCGGCGCCGTCGATAGCATCATCCATCGCCTTGTCAGTCTTCTTGTCGACCTTCTTTTCGACCTTCCGCTTGGCTTTGTCCTTCAGGCTGCCAAGCTGCGCTTGCGCGGGCGGCATAGCCAGGATCAGTCCGAGCGCGAAGCAGAGCACGAAAAGCATTCTTTGTTTTGTCAGCATCTGGAATTGTCCTCCTCTGGAACTGCCGGGCCTAAGTCCCGCTGCCAGCCAACCGGGTTTCGACCGAATCTCTCGAATCAACTTGCAAACGCGGAAAAGCGCACCGATGTTTGATTCTAACCGATTCGGCATCAATCCGCCAGAACAAAGAGGTTGCGAAACGTATTGTGAGAACTAGACTAAGGCAGCCAACAAACGGGATTATGGAGATTTCCAAGGAGGAATAGATGAATCTGTTTGAACGCGTCAAGGCCATCCTTTTCAGCCCGGCCGGCGAGTGGGAGAAGATCAAAGCCGAGCAGATGAGTGTTGCCGACATGTTTGCCAAGTATGCCGCAATTCTGGCCGCGATTCCGGCGATTGCTGGTTTTATCGGGCAGTCGGTGATCGGCTACTCGATCCTGGGCGCGCACTATCGCATTCCGATGGTTTCGGGGCTCATCTGGGCGATACTCTACTATCTGCTCTCATTAGTCTCGGTCTATGTGGTCGCAATCGTTATCGATGCGCTGGCGCCCTCATTTGGAGCGCAGAAGGATCAAAACGCCTCGATGAAAGTTGCGGTGTTCTCGGCAACCGCGTCCTGGGTCGCCGGCATTTTCCAGATCATTCCCCCGCTCTCGATTCTGGGGATCGTCGGTCTCTACTCCTTCTATCTGCTGTGGGTGGGACTCAAGTCGGTCAAAGATGTGCCGCAGGATAAGATGATCGGCTACTATCTGCTGACCGTGGTCATCTCGATCGCGATCTATTTCGTCGTTGGCTTCATCGTTGGGCTGATCACAATCGGCGGCAGCCTGGGCGCGGCGCTCAGCGCCGGCATGAATAACTAGCCCGCTGAGCGAGAACCCGGCAGACGTCTGCTGCCGGATGATGAAGGTCGGTTTATTCGGGGTGGGTGTACTTGGCACCCACCCCACTTTTGTGTCCCTTCTGCCCGGTAGCGCCCGGCTTCTCTATGCCACGCTGGCGTTACTGATGCCGGTCTCACTCATGCTCGACTCGCTCGTCGTCGGCTGCTTGAGCACCCCTCACACAGCGTCACCGCGCAAAACCAGCTTGACAGAATCGAATACTGCCCTATTTTTAGCTAAACTGGTCTTATCTGACGACGATTAACAGACTATTGTGATTGAGTTGATGACAAGAGGGATCCCTCGGATGAAATGGTCGGCGCTGATCTTGGCGTTGCTCATGCTGACAACCACGATTCCCTGCTCCGGTGAGCAGCAGCCGTGGGACGTGAGGGAGCAGGACACGATCATCGTCGGCGCGATTGAAGTCGGCGAGTTTCCCTGGCCCGATTCGATCGGGATTCCAATCTATATCTGGGCCGATGACACGCTGGGCGGCTTTTCGCTTGCCTTTCATCCCTCCGACTCGCGGCTGCGGGTCTCTTCGTTCGATCATACCGCTTCTGTCATCAGTTCGATGGGCGGCAATTGGCTGCTTCCCCCGGTCGACTCAGTCGCCAACACCATTGGCATCGGCTATTTTGACGCAATGGCCGCCTGGATCGAAAATCCGCAGGGATTGATCGGTACGCTCTACCTGAAGGTCGATCCGGCGATTCCGGGAGAGTCCGAGTTTTTGATCGACTCAGCCTCGATCGGACCCGCACTCTATTTTGAGCTGACCACGGTGGTCAACACCTACCCGCATTCGGTTCGACCGGCGCCTTTCTCTAACCGAGGCGGCGCGAACATTGTCTTTCCTGAGTTGCCCTATCTGTGTGGCGACGCTGACGGCGATGGCATTGCCAATATCACTGACGCCGTCTTCCTGATTACCTATATCTTCTCTGAGGGGCCGCCACCCGAGCCGTTGGCGGCGGGCGATGCCAACTGCGATGGCATTCCGAACATCACTGACGCTGTCTATTTGATAACTTACATTTTCGGGGGAGGACCGGCGCCCTGCGCTGACTGTCCGTAAGAGAGATGCCGGAATTTAGACTCAGATTTGTCTGGCTGGCCCTGCTGGCTTGCACCCTGCTGGTGAACCCTCTTAGTGAGGGGAAAACGATCCATGTACCGGGCGATTCCACGACGATCCAACGGGGGATTCTCGGCGCAGTTAGCGGCGACACCGTGTTGGTGGCGGCCGGCGAGTATCCCGATTCCAACACCGCCCTGCAGGGGCGCGACATTGTAGTGATCTCCGAGGCTGGCCCGGAGGCGACAATCATCCATGGCAGTTTCATCTTCATTCCCTCCGACAATTCTGAGCCGATCATTGATGGCTTTACGATCCGCGATGATGGTCCGCTAATCACCTGTTTCTTTGGCGCGAATCCGTTGATCCGCAACTGCATCATCAGCGATGGTGACAGCACCGACATTGGCGGCGCGGTGATGGCGGCCAGTTCCTCGCCCCGCTTTGAGAACTGCACTTTTGCCCGCAACCGGGCGACCGATGCCGGCAGCGCTATTTTCGCGGTCCGTGCCGACGAGGCGCCACGTTGCAGCGTCACTGTAGTCGATTGTCGTTTCCTCCACAATAAGACCACCGGGCCACCGACCCGCGGCGGCATCGACATCCACGCCAACCAGGGCGCTGAAGTCTATGTGACCAACTCGCTCTTCGTGGGTGACAGCACTTCAACCGCATCCTGCGCCTTTGAGTGGAACAGCCTGATCAGTTTCGACAACTGCACCTTTTCCGGTTACGAGTACTGGCTCTTTGAGATCGAAAATGACTCCGCCGGACCGCGATTGGAACTGGACAAGTGCGTGATTGACTATGGCACGGCGCTGGCGTTTCTGCTCACCGAGTTTCCCGACTCCGTCGCGCTAACCCGGTCGATTCTCTATGGCTGGGGACCGGTGGTACCGGAGAGCACGATTACGATTCACTTCAGCAACTATCTCCGCGCCAATCCGCTGTTCTGCGACACCGCGGCTGATGACTATCACATCTCCGACACCTCGCCTGCACTGCCGGCCAACAACCCCTGGGGAGTGCAACTGGGTGCATACGGCGCGGGCTGCTCGCTACCCTATATCTGCGGCGACGCCAACGGCGATGGAGCCGTCAGCATGACGGATGTGGTCTTCACGATTAACTATATCTTCGTGGATGATCCGGAAGTCCCCTCGCCGCCGGCCGCAGCGGACCCCGACTGCACGGGAGATATCAGTATGTCGGATGTGATTTACTGGATTCAGTATATCTTTGTCGATGACACGCCCCCTCCTTGCGATACCGACAACGACGGCGAACCCGACTGCTAGCCGACGCTCGGTCATTTTTCCAACGACATCCCGAGTCTATTGCCCGACGCGGTAAGCATCGTCGCCGAAATTGAAACACTCGGCCTGGTAACACTCCGGAGACTGCTTCTTGTACATCAGCTCGAAAAGCGCCTGCTAGCTGTTCTCCTCGTTTTCGAGGTACAGCAGACTGATTTTAAAGCCCTTGTTGTTCAACGACTTGGCCATCTTGCGGTACTTGGCCGCCGCGTCGATTTCAGCCTTAATCGCGATTTCGAGAACTCCCAGATTGGTCAAATCAGGAACCGGCTTCATTGGGCTTGCCTCTGGACTGATCGAGTAAGTCGATCATGGTTAACATCATGCTGGGCTCAGTTCAGGCCCAGCCTGTGGTTCGGGAAAGTGAGAAGCTGCTTTAAACGGCGAGTCAGCGCGATCCAGGGCCGCAGATTTGGTTTTTTGCGATTTTCCCTGGGCTATCAGGGGAAACAAGCAGGTCATCCGGAATCAGCTATCGGCACAACTGCTTTCAAGGACTAGTCTTATCCATATTAGAGATCGACTTGCCCACGTTATTTTGTTATCAAAGAATAATTTATGTGCCCGACGACACCGGCGCGACACCAAGAAATGGCTTGACAGGGTGTCTTGAAATCCTATCTTTCAGGCGAAAGTAGTTAGCGGTACTTCAGTTTCTTCATCGACAACGGGTTTGCAGGGATAGCAGCCGACTTAGGGCTCTTAGTATAGGAGTCCCGTTAGAGGTTACTACAGGGTTTGTGTCTTGTGATGCATCCGAGACCCGCTGTTACTGAAGCACTGAGACGTGAATTCCACCGCTAAGATCGTAACGCACTTTGAGGGAGTTCTTGCCCGGGTTTTTTTGCTAATGCACGTCGCAAAGATCGAAAAGTTCTTCACAACCAGCGGGTGTGGTGTGTCCACACTATCGTTGCGTTGGTCATTACATCTGAAAAAGAGTGTCCTTGTCATATGTTCATTTAGGGGTGAGCGATGAAACGGTATCATTTCCTGTTCGCGGCATTATTCTGTCTCTTAATGCCCAGCATGCTACTGGCCGATGATGTCATTCTCGGTCCGGAAGGCGATGAATACATCACCGATGAGTCAATCTATCAGGTGATCGAGCAGTACCAACCCTGGTACAAACTGCTCGGCTTGATGAAGGCTCAGACGGTCGACACGGTCAACGTGTCCGGTGTCGATCTCGGCGATTTCCCCACGGTCTGCACCTTTGTTGAGGTGTTCGACACGACCGGAGAACTGGTCGGTGGACTGAACGCAGATAGTTTCTGCGTCTATCAGGACACCTTCTTAATCACCGGATTCACGGTTGAGGAACTGACCCTCGACTCCTGTGTCAGTTCGGTCTGCCTGGTGATTGACGTCAGCGGCAGTATGGCGCAGCAAAGCAAGTTGGCCGCGGCGAAGGCGGCAGCCAATGCCTTTGTGAACCAGATGGACGTTTACGATCGAGTCGCGATCGTAACCTTCTCCAACTGCTACACCGTGGTGCAGGATTTCACCAGCAATCAGACGGTGCTCCACAATGCGATTAATTCGCTCTCGGCAAATGGCTACACCGCCGCGTTGGATGGCATCTGGGCCGGTGTCAACCTGACTACCAGTGAGGCGGGCAGCAAGGCGGTCATCGCATTGTCCGATGGTATGGAGAACTGGAGCCAGTGGTGCAGCGCCCCACCTGACGGACTTAATGATCCGCAGGGGTTCGCCGACGATTCTACTCTGATTGTCAACCTGGCGCTCGGTTCGGGTATTCCGATTTACACAATCAGCCTGGGCAGCTCTTTTGACCCACAGTATCTGGTCGGCCTCGCCGCCGGGTCAGGTGGCGATTACTATCACGCACCGAGTGGCAGCGATATTGATTCGATTTACAGCGAAGTCAAGACTCGGCTTTGTAGCCGTTATTTGATCTGTTACGAGAGTCCTGACACCATTGCCAATGGCGACTGGCATGATTTGATCGTCTGCCGGCGTGACAGCGTCGGCAATTGCGGTCCCTGCGGCACGACTCCCTGGCAGGAAACCGACCCGCCGATGATTACTCGCACGCCGCCGACAATCGGGCTGGAGAGCGTTTGTCAGCCAACTGATACCGATATTGAGATTTGCGCCTGGGTGACCGACCTCGATACCCCGGCGGAGAGCCTTGAATTTTCGCTCTTATATCGGATTTCCTACGTCGGAAGCTACACTCAGGTGACAATGAACCGAACCGACAGTACCTTCTGTTACACCATTCCCGGTTCGGCGCTGCCTGCCTGTGGTCCCGACAGTCTCTTCTATTATATCTGGGCATCCGATCACAAAACCACGGTGGCTTCGCCAATGGGCGCGCCGCCGGAGCATCATGGGTTCGGTATCTGCCCGAACCAGCCGCCGGTGATCACCTGTCCGAGCGATATCGCCGTCGCCTGTGACGAATCCACCGCACCGGCTAATACCGGGACGGCCACGGCAACCGACGCCGATGGTCCCGCGCCGACCGTGAGCTACACCGACAGCGAGACTGCCGGCGCCTGTGCGCAGGAAAAGACGATCTCGAGGCGTTGGAAAGCGGTCGATAGCTGCGGCGATTCGGCAATCTGCATTCAGACGATCACTGTTCAGGACAATGTCGCGCCGGTGATCACCTGCCCGGCTAATCTGACCCTTGACTGCACAGCCTCAACTGACCCGAGCAATACCGGGACTACCACCGCGACCGATAACTGCGATCCCGCACCTGTGGTCACCTACGCCGACAATCAGGTCGGCAACGTGATAACGCGTACCTGGACCGCGACCGACGCTTGCGGCAACAGCAGTCAATGCGCTCAGACGATAACCATCGATGACACTACCCCACCGACCGTGACCTGTCCGGCGGATGTCTCGGTGCAGTGCGCCGGCGATCTGCCGCCAGTCAACATCGGCGCAGTAACCGCGACCGATGATTGCGATCCCAGTCCGGTGGTTACTCACACCGGCGATGTCTCCGATGGCAATAGTTGCCCTGAAGTCATCACCCGCACCTATCGCGCCACCGACGCCAGCGGCAACTGGGCTGAATGTTCACAGACAATTACGATTGATGATACTACCGATCCCGTGGTCACCTGTCCCGCCGATGTGACGATCTCCTGCGAGGAGTCAACCGCCCCGGCCGCTACCGGTACGGCGACCGCGACCGACAATTGCACTGCGAGCCCGACTGTCACTTTCAGTGACTCCGAGGTCGCCGGCGCCTGCCCGCAGGAAAAGGTGATTACCCGGACCTGGACCGCGACCGATGCTTGCGGCAATACCGCGCAGTGCGTCCAGACAATTACTGTAGAAGATAACACGGCGCCGGTGGTCACCTGTCCGGCGGATGTCAGTGTCGATTGCGCTGCTTCGACCGATCCGGGTAACACCGGCAACGCGACAGCGACCGACAATTGCACTGCCAGCCCGACGATCACTTACGCCGACAATCAGGTTGGCAATGTGATCACGAGAACCTGGACCGCCACCGATGCCTGCGGCAACAGCGACCAATGTGCTCAGACGATTACGATCACCGATACTACACCGCCGACAGTCGACTGTCCGGCCGACGTGTCAGTTCAGTGCGTCGGCGATCTGCCGCCGGTCAACACCGGCGCGGTGACCGCCAGCGATGACTGCGATCCCAGTCCGGTGGTAACACATATCGGTGATGTCTCCGATGGCAATAGCTGCCCCGAGGTGATCACGCGTACCTATCGTGCCACCGACGCGAGCGGCAATTGGGCGGAGTGCACGCAGACGATCACGATCGACGACACAGTCGATCCGGTGATTACCTGCCCGGCCAGTCTGACGGTCGATTGCACCGAATCCACCGATCCGGGTAACACCGGCAGCGCGACCGCAACCGACAACTGCACTGCCAGCCCGACGATCACTTACGCCGACACTCAGGTCGGTAATGTAATTACCCGCACCTGGACTGCTGAGGATGATTGCGGCAACGCCGTCACCTGTCAGCAAACGATCACGATTGATGACACGACGCCACCGACTCTGACCTGTCCAGTCGATGTCTCGGTGCAGTGTGCCGGCGATCTGCCGCCGGTGAATGTCGGCGCGGTTACCGCGGCTGATGATTGCGATCCGAGCCCGGTGGTCACTCATATTGGCGATGTTTCCGACGGCAATAGCTGCCCGGAAGTTATTACCCGCACCTATCGCGCTACCGACGCCAGCGGCAACTGGGCGGAGTGTTCACAGACGATAACAATTGATGATACGATTGACCCGGTCATTACCTGCCCGGCTGGTCTGACGATTTCCTGCGATGAATCGACCGCGCCGGCCAACACCGGCACTGCAACGGCGACCGATAATTGCTCGGCGAGCCCGGCTGTCACTTTCAGTGACTCTGAAGTAGCAGGTGCCTGCCCGCAGGAGAAGGTAATTACCCGCACCTGGACCGCCACCGATGATTGCGGCAACACCGCCACCTGTCAGCAGGTGATCACGGTTGAAGATGATGACGCGCCGACAATCGTTTGTCCGGCTGACCAGGTTGTGGACTGCAATGAGTCGACGGCACCGGCCAACACCGGCACTGCGACTGCGACCGACAACTGCGATCCCGCGCCGACAGTCACCTATGCCGACAATCAGATCGGCAATGTGATTACCAGGACCTGGACGGCGACCGATGCCTGTGGCAATAGTGACCAGTGCGCGCAGATGATTACGATTAGCGACAGTACACCGCCGACTGCGACCTGTCCGGCCGACGCCGCAGTGCAGTGCGCTGCCGATCTGCCGCCGGTCAAT
>JBDRQZ010000620.1:0-4407 GCA_043826025.1 bacterium
AGCGGTGGTGCGTTTCATCATCGCCAGATGGAATTTGGCGAACTCGCGAATTTGCGCCTCGGTATTACCCATCAGAAATTGCCGGATGATCGATTCATCATTATAGTACCAGAAGGGCACACCGCCGGCTTTGGTCACCGCGCGGACGACGGCTTTGCCGAGTTCGAGTGTCGGCACACCCTTGATTTCGATATAGACCAGTTCGCCTTTCTGCACGCGGCAGGAGTAGTTGACAAGAATGTCGGCGAGTTTGTCATTACGGGGATCTAGCATGGTTGTTCTCCTATCTTGGAAGACCGGAAGGAAGGGATTCCTTCCGGCGCAGCCCAAGTTTCATCACCTCAGAGTAACGGGCCTCGCTGCCGGCAGGAAAGGATTCCTGCCGGCGCAGGCATGGCCCAAATAAGCGACCTGACGCGCGAAAATCAATCTCAAAGCTTTTGACTTGCCAATCGCCTAATAATTGCCACCATTAGCTTTGGCATGAGAATCAGATGGGTTTATATCGGAATTCTACTGCTGCTGGTCGGTGGTTGCGCCAAGGAGGAGGCGCCGCTCGGCGGCCCGGAGGATGAGACTCCGCCCATGCTGTTGGGCACTACCCCTCGCTCCGGCGAGTTCGGGGTGCCGGTGAGTACCCGCATCGAGGTTGAGTTCTCGGAGCGGATCGAGCGCAAAACGGTGACCGATGCAATCTTCATTTCTCCGCCCCTGAAAAACGAACCGCGTATCTCGGTCAAAGGTTCACGGATAGTCATTGAGCCGGACGGGCCGCTTGACAGTGTGCGCACTTATGTCGTAACCATCGGCGCGCGCACCGCCGACATTCATGGCAACAATTTGCGCAACTCGATTTCATTCGCCTTTGCCACCGGCTGGACCATCGACTCATCGACTATTCGCGGCCGGATCTATGACAATTTCGCGCCGCTGCGCAACTTTCAGGTCTTTGCCTATGAGTTGTCACCCTTCATGTTCGATTCGCTTTTCACGCTTTTTCCCGACTACATCACCCAGACCGGAGAGAATGGCGACTTCAAATTCGAGTTCATGCGGCAGGCGACCTATCTGGTGATCGGCGTCGCCGACAGCGACCATGACAATCTCATCAATCCCGGCTCCGAGAAAATCGCGCTGGCGCAGGGGCTGATTGTCTCCTCGCCGCCGACCGACAGCATTCACAAATTCCACCTCTTCCACATCACCCAGTATGATTCCTCGCGGGTTGAAGTTCTCTCCTGCCGGGGCGAGCAGGGGCATGTTGATATCACGCTGGGGGGAGCGCCGGTCGATTCGACCTCGCTGGTCAGGGACTCGATCAGGATCATCGCTCGCGACAGCTCGGAGTTCACTCCCGACGCCGTCGCTTTCCTCGGCGCAGACCGACAGCGCCTGCACCTCTGGAGCACGAAGCTACTGACAGACTCGACCTACACAGTCGAGGTCGGCGCCTTGCGCGGCAACAATGGTCGGCCGGTGAGTGAAGAGAACAAGAGGTGCCTGGCGCGCCTGCGTGGCGCGGATGAGACTCCTCCCAAGGTGCAACGGCAGGCGCCCCGGCGCGAATTTCTGGTGCTCAGGCCGGAGGACAGTCTGCTCGTGACCTATTCTGAACCGATCATTTTTGCCGAAGACGCTGCCTATATCAAAATCGACTCGACCACGACAATCGCGATCCCGCCGGTGTCGCTGGATGCGCTTACGTTTGCTTTTCCACCGGATTCAACACTGCGACCTTCGGTCGCTTACACGCTGACAATTGAAAATGCCGGACTCAACGACCTCTATGGTAATCGCCCGCCCGATTCAATCTACAATGTCACCTTCATGCTGGCCGATCCCGACTCGCTTGGCCAACTGAGCGGCATGATCCTCTCGGCCGACTCGAATCTGGTGGTCCTGCTCAGCGGTCTGGGCAAGCATCTCGAATATGAATTCTCCGGTCTGCGGACGGGGGAATACAACTGGCAACTTTACCCCGACAACTATCTTCTGCGAGCCTATGCGGATAACAATGGCAATGGCGCCTGGGATCTCGGCACACTGAATCCATTCAGCTTTGCCGAACCGGGCTGGACCCTGCCTGACACCGTGCGTGTGCGAGCTCGCTTTGAATATACAGACTTCGACCTTCATTTGGAGTAAGTCAGAGGAGGAATGATGCTGGATAGATTCGGCCTGCCCGTCTGGGCAAATGAGACAATCATCTCGGTGGCAATCGTGTTGGGAGCCATAGTTGCCGCCTTCATTGTGATCGCGATTCTCGGCATCGTGAGGCGACACATCGCCAAACGCACCGCGACTGATCTCGATGATAAGATTATTGACGCGCTCAAGAAGCCGCTGCACCTGGTGATGATTCTCGCCGGGATCACAGTCGCCATGCAGCGACTGCAGGGACGCTTCCCGGAGACGAATGAGTGGATCTTCAAGACTACCGACCAAACGGTGATCGCGATCATCATTCTGGTAGTCGCCTTCTTTGCGATCAAAATGATCCGCATTTTAACTGAGTGGTACGCGCAGAAGGCTGAGCAGGCGGAGGTGCCGCTGTCGGCTGAGTTTACACCGCTGTTGAACCGCATCGCCAAAATACTGGTGCTGGCGTTCGCCGTGCTGATGGTGCTCGATCACTTTTCGGTCGATATCAAAGGCTTGGTCGCGGTGCTCGGCGTCGGTTCTCTGGCAATTGCTCTGGCGGCTCAGGACACGGTGGCTAATACTATCGGTGGTTTCATTATCATGATGGATCGGCCCTTCCGGAAAGGTGATCGCGTGGTTCTGCCTAATGGCGAGATGGGCGATGTCTACCAGATCGGGCTGCGCTCAAGTAAGTTTCTGACGTTCGAACACACTCTGATTGTCGTGCCCAATTCAGAGCTTGTGAAATCGACGATTACCAACTTGTCCTACCCCTATGAGGAAATCAGGGTCAAGATCGATGTTGGCGTAGCTTATGGCAGCGATATCGAGCAGGTTAAGACGCTGCTGGTCCAGGCGGCCAAGGATCATCACGACATTCTGGAGAGCTTTGAGCCGGTCGCCTATTTCGTCGGTTTCGGGGATTCCTCGCTCGACTTCACCCTGATTTGCCGGGTCGAGAAGGTCGGACAGCAATGGCAGGTCGGCGAGCAAATTCGCTGTGCAATCTATAATCGCTTCAATGAAGCCGGAATCGAGATTCCTTTCCCGCAGCGAGTTGTCTACCTGCATCAGGAAAAGAGCGACTGAGCAGGACAACAAATGTTTGACACCCGGTTTGTGTACGGTATATTCGTATATAGTTGAGGTGCATAGCTTAATTACTTGCCATTTGTGGCGCCTTAGTTGACGAGACAATGCAATTGATTACTTCGAAAGCTTACTTGGGCAGAGTTATTTTCATCTGGGTGTTCCTTGCCTCAGTCTGCCTCTCAGCCGCTGAACTGCCATTCGGTGCGCCGACGGCTTTGCAGGCCGCCGGTACACTAGTGGATGTTTCGATCGCACTGTCCAACGATACCGTAGGTACAACCGCGGACCTGACTCTGTCTTTCAAACTTTTGGGCGAGCAGTTGCCGCCTGGCGCTACGGTGCAGATCGCGTTCCCACCAGAATTCGACAAAGCAGCGATAGATTCTGTCGCCTATCTGGACTCAGATGAGGGGAATGAGGATTACCAGGTCCTCACCTGGGAGGCCGCCAACGACATCGTGACGATCGAGTTGGACACGCTTGGCACACCGGCGGGGGAAGATGCGCAACTCAGCATTACCATGTTTGGCATTGGCAATGCCGAGACGGTGAACTCTTATCGGCTGGCGCTTGCGGTGCTTGACAGCCTCGACTCCTGGCTGGCGGTGCCGGTCTGGACGCCGCAATTCTCGCTCAAACCGGGCCCCGTGGCCGACTTCACCCTTGACCCCAGCGGCATTATCTCGGTCAACGCCGGCGATTTGGTTCACTTTACAGTGAGCGCCGAGGATGCATTCGGCAACGTTGTGACTCTGAGCGCCGGCCTGATCCAGTGGAATCTGGTGCAGTCGCCGCCGGGCGCGCAACCGGTTGTTGAGGGTCGGTTTGAGGCGAAGATCGCCGGTTCTTATCGCTTGCAGGCAGTGTATGGGCTGTTTACCGAGCAATGCATCATCTATGTGCTGCCGGGACCAATCTCGCAGTTGCGCATGACAGGCGGCAGCTCTGGAGCGCTCGCCGGGATACCCTGGTCTGACTCTCAGAATGATGTCACGGTCAGCGCTCACGATATCTTCGGCAACTTGATTACCGATTTTGAGGGCGAGGTCTATTTCACCTGCACCGACTCCGAGGCCGACCTGCCGGCAACCTCCGGAGCGCCGTTCACTTTCGCACTCGACGACCAGGGCAAGCGTATCTTTGACGGCTCCTCGTTCACCTTCTATACCGCCG
>JBDRQZ010000621.1:0-2803 GCA_043826025.1 bacterium
CCAACTCATGCTGATGTATGAACAGACGATCCAGGACATCCGCGAGGGTGAAATCGTCAAGGGCCGAGTCCTTGGCATCACCAAAGAGGATGTCATCGTCGATGTCGGCTTCAAGTCGGACGGGATCATCTCGATTCAGGAGTTCACCGAGCCGGTGAATATTCAGGTCGGTGACGAAATCGAGGTCTTCCTTGATGCCGTTGAGGATCAGAATGGCCAGTTGGTGCTCTCCAAACAGAAAGCCGATTTCATGCGAGTCTGGGATCATATCAAGGACGCGCACGATTCCGGCGAACTGGTCAAGGGCAGGCTGGTACGTCGCATCAAGGGCGGTATTGTAGTCGACCTGTTTGGGGTCGATGCCTTTTTGCCGGGTTCGCAGATTGCGCTGCGGCAGGTACCCGACTTTGATGAACTGATCGGCAAGGATATGGATGTCAAGATCATCAAGCTGAACAAGAGCCGGCGCAACATCGTGGTCAGTCGGCGTGTGGTCCTCGAGGAGCAACGTGAGGAAATGCGCGCCAGTCTGCTGAACGAAATCGGTGTCGGACAGGTTCGCGAAGGTGTGGTCAAGAATATCACCGATTTCGGTGTCTTCATCGATCTCGGCGGTGTCGACGGTCTCCTGCATATCACCGATATGTCCTGGGGCCGGGTAGCGCATCCGTCGGAGATGGTCTCGCTGGGCGAGACGATCGAGGTCAAGATCCTCGACTTCGACAAGGAGAGCGGCCGCATTTCGCTCGGACTGAAGCAGCTTACCGAGTACCCGTGGGAGAGTATTGAAGCCAAGTACCCGGTGGGCTCGGTGATTGACGGCACGGTGGTCTCGCTGACCGATTACGGCGCCTTTATCGAATTGGAGAAGGGCGTCGAGGGTTTGATCCATATCAGTGAGATGAGCTGGACGCAGCACATCAAGCATCCCTCCAAGGTGATGCAGGTCGGTGACAAGGTCAAGGCGATGGTTCTGAGTGTTGACAAAGAGAATGAGAAAATCTCTCTGGGTGTAAAGCAGATGGAGCCGGATCCCTGGACCGTGCTGGATCAGAAGTATCCGGTCGGTTCACGTGTAACCGGCAAAGTCCGCAACCTCACCACTTTCGGCGCCTTCATCGAATTGGAGGAGGGCATCGACGGCTTGGTGCACATCTCAGACATGTCCTGGAATCGTCGTATACAACATCCCAGTGAAGTTATGAAACGCGGGCAGGAAGTCGAGGTCGTGGTGTTGAAGATCGACCGCGACAACCGCCGGATTTCGCTGGGCTTCAAGCAACTCACCGATGACCCCTGGCCGAGCTACGCGGTCAAATACGCGATAGGTACCGAAGTGATGGGTGCTATCACACGGGTGCTCGATCGCGGCGTGATTGTCGAGTTGGGCAACGAAGTCGAAGGCTTCGTGGCAACGAACCAACTGGGCAAGGCGGATATCTCCAAACCCTCCGAGGCTTTCAAAGAGGGTGACGAGCTGCCGCTCAAAGTCGTGGAGTTCGATCAGGGTCAACGCAAGATAGCGCTGTCGGTCGAGGAATATTACCGGGGACGGGATCGGAAAGAGATGGAAGCCTATGTCGCCAGCCATCCGACCGAGACCACTTCGGCAATGAGTGACGCGATGGGCGAAGCGCTGGGGCATGCTGCGGAGGCCGACACCGAAGCGCAAGTCGACGTCGGCTTGCGCGGGCCGGCGCCTTTGACCAAATCCGCCGAGGAGCGGCCGACGACAGAGACCGTCGATGACTCCACGGAAGAGGATTCGGAGAAGGAAGGCTAGACGGCTGCCCTGCACAAGTGAGTGCGAATAGAGAGGCGAGGTGATTGCACCGAGCCTTTTTCTTTTCACCGCCTGCCGGATATTTTTGTAAATTGAATATATGAGGATTCGCCACTTCTGTTTGCTCCCGCCACTAGTGTCAGTGCTGCTTGCCTGTGGCGGCCCGGAGAAACTGACCCAGAGTGAGTGGGAACGCTATCAGGAAATCAGAGCGGAGACGCAGGCGCTGCTTGACGATCTTCACCGGACAACGCTGGCAGCCGCGAAAATCGGCGAGAGTGCCGACCAACGCAGCGCGTATGCCGCGCACCAGGGGTTGTTCGAGTCAGGCAACATTGATTTCCTCCGGCGCGTCAAGGCAGAATTGACGGACTCGGTCGCCGCGCTGAGAGTCACGCGGCTGCGCTCTTACTTGACTGAGTGTGCCCTGACCTCCATGAGACTGCAGTATCTTAGCCGCACTCCGCTACTCGCCAGTGCCCGAGAAATGCCGGAAGGCAGACGCTGGCGGGGGAGTTTGCCGACCTCGCTTATCACCGAGGATAATCGCGAGATTCGCGAACTCGAATACTCGCGCTGGATCGGTCTTCTCTCTGAAAGTCTTGAACTGGTCGACACCTGGCGGATCAGACAAGACTCGCTGTTGCAGGCGCACGGGTATGACTCCTGGAATTCGTTTGTGACGCAGAGTCTCGGACTCGAGAGCGCAGAGATTCTGCAATTCACCGGGACCATCATCACTGCCACCGACGGCCTGTACCGTGAGCTTCTGCAAAAGGTAGTGAGCGCCGGAGGACTCGATTGCGCAGGTCAACCGGACCGTCTCGATCTGGCACGCTTCGTAGAGGGCAGGGGAGCGGCTAAGCCACCACTGGTCTATCCGCTCGAGGTGATTCTCGCTGGCTTGCACGGCGGTTGTGCGGCGGATGATGAGCTGGCAGATAAAATCGCGCTGAGCGTCGGCACGAGTTCAACTTCGCCTACGACGGTGCCACTTTCAGCCCCGGATGAGGTGGTGCT
>JBDRQZ010000622.1:0-2018 GCA_043826025.1 bacterium
CCGGCTTGTCAGACCGACCGAGCGAACATCGACCGCCCTCCCGGTCAGGTGCTTCGAGATGAATTCTCCTTTCGCCACTTGAGCTTCGATGACCGCAGTTAGCGCTGCAATGGTCTCGCTTTCGCTGGATCTGGAAGCTGCGAAGACTTCCGCCAACTCGCCGGCCAATTTCTGATTGCGATAGATGTCGAGCCGAGCACCCCTGGATAGCCGGGAGTGCAATAACTTTGCTTGCTGGGCCGGGGTGCGGAGGCCATCGGTGACCACCAGTTTCAGTTCGGTGAGAGCTCTAAATCGGGCGGCAATCTCGGCGATCCGTGTTTCCAGGTAATCGTTCAGTGCCACCCCGTTCAGGAGTAGATAATCCGACTTGGAGTCTTCTCTGTCCGATTTGTAGCCAATTGTACCCATTCGCGCTTCTGCGAATGGGGAACTTCGATAATTTTGCTTCGCCGGAGTGTAGAATTCCTGCAAATGAACCCGCTCCGGATTCCAAATGTTGTGAATCTTGTAACAATCTCCGGTGAATTCAGTTGCACCTCAAGCCGTTATTGAGTATTCTGTTATGCTGCCTGACGGGAGTCGTTGCGGTCTGGTCATCGGTAGCATCAGGCACGCTATTGGTCTTGGGCGGACTACTCCGACGGCCAACTGGATATGAAGATGAACATCTGCAATATACAAGAAATAGAGGAGTTGTAAGAATCATGGCAGACTTTCCGGAAGTAGTAATAGTCTCCGCTTGCCGTTCGGCGATCGGTACATTTCAGGCCTCATTGGCGCCACTCACTGCGCCTCAGTTGGGCTCCCAGGCAATCAAGGAAGCCGTGAAACGGGCCGGGGTTGATCCTGGCAAAATCGATGAGTGCATCATGGGTCAGGTAGTGCAGGGTGGCAGTGGCCAGGCGCCGGGCCGTCAAGCCTGGATTCATGCCGGCATGCCGGCTTCGGTGCCCTGTCTGACCATCAATAAGGTCTGTGGCTCCGGTCTGAAGAGTGTGATGCTGGCGGCACAGGCAATCAAATGCGGCGATGCGAACTGCATCGTGGCCGGTGGTATGGAGTCGATGAGCAACGCACCTTATGCAATGCCCGGCGCACGCACCGGCTATCGCATGGGTCCGAAAAAGGTCGATGACCTGATGATCCTCGACGGTCTGTGGGACTCGTTCAACAACTTCCACATGGGCAGCGCCGCCGAATATACGCAGCGCAAAACCGGAATCACCCGTGAGGAGCAGGACGAGTACGCCTTTAACAGCCACCGCAAGGCGCTGGCGGCGATGGCAGCGGGAAAATTCAAGAATGAGATTTTCCCGATTGAGATTCCGCAACGCAAGGGCGATCCGGTAGTTTTCGATACCGACGAAGGCCCGCGCGCGAGTATCTCCTTAGAAAGTCTGGCTAAGCTGCGTCCCGCTTTCGAGAAGGATGGCACGGTCACGGCGGGCAATGCTCCAGGCATCAACGACGGTTCTTCGGCGCTGGTCGTCTGCTCGCGCAAATTTGCCGATGACAATAGACTCAAGCCGCTGGCAAGAGTCGTTGATTATGCCGCCTCCGCCACGGAGCCGATTGACCTCTTCTTTGCCCCGATCTACGCGGTGCAGAATCTGATGAAGCGGATGAATGTCGATGTCAATCACTGGGATCTGATCGAAGCCAATGAAGCTTTCAGCGTGCAGGCGCTTGCCAATGGCAAGGAACTCGGCTGGGATTGGGACCGGGTAAATGTGCATGGCGGCGCAGTGGCGCTGGGACATCCGATCGGTGCATCCGGCGCGCGGGTGCTGACAACTCTGATCTATGCTTTGCAGGATCGCGGCGGCAAGACCGGCATGGCGACGCTCTGTCTGGGCGGCGGCAATGCGGTAGCGCTGGCAATCGAGATGATCTGAGAACTTTGCTTCAATTGGGGAGATTGAGATGGACATAAAGAAAATTGCTGTTATCGGCGCAGGCACGATGGTCACTGGTATCGCTCATGTCAGCGCGCAGCACTGCTACGATGTGGTGCT
>JBDRQZ010000623.1:0-6374 GCA_043826025.1 bacterium
CAACGAACTTACGCAGTTTATCGGTGACAGCGGCTGCACAGAACGACCCAGCCGCTGGTACGCGGTAGAGTTGCTGGAGCAATCGATTACGCCGGAACAACTGGAGTGTTTTGACCAGAGTCGAGCCCCCGAACTGAAGAAGCGCATCGACAAGATCTCCGCGCACCTGCGCAAGACCACCGGCGAGGATGCCGCCACCATCATCAACGATGGCCGCTATGGTTTTATCTCAGGGTTGCTCAAGTCGGTGCTGGTGCGGGGTGAGGGCGACCGGATGGCGATCTCGCGCCGCATTGACAACTACTTGACCAATCGGTTTATCGGTTTCCCCTTGTTTCTGGCCTTCATCTGGTTGCTTTTCCAGGCGACCTTCGTGCTGGGACGCTACCCGGCCGATTGGATTGATCGAGGCGTCGGTCAGTTGGCGAGCTATCTGGCGTCGCTTCTACCTGCCGGATTCTGGACTAATCTGCTGACCGACGGGGTGATCGCCGGGACCGGATCGGTGCTGGTTTTTTTGCCGAACATCCTGATTCTCTTTCTCGGAATTTCTGTTCTGGAGGATTCCGGCTATATGGCGCGCGCGGCCTTCATTATGGATCGACTGATGCGCAGCATTGGCCTGCAGGGCAAGGCTTTCATTCCGATGCTGATGGGCTTTGGCTGCAACGTCCCGGCGGTGATGGCGACGCGAACGCTGGAATCGACCCGCGAACGAGTGCTGACGGTGTTGCTGATTCCTTTTATGTCCTGCTCGGCGCGCCTGCCGGTCTACGTGCTGTTTGCCTCGGCCTTCTTTGCCCATCAGGCGGGTAACATCGTTTTTCTGATGTACATCATCGGAGTGATCGTGGCGATCAGCGTGGGTCGGGTGTTCAAGATGATCCTCTTCAGGCATAAGCAGGTGCCTTTCGTGATGGAGTTGCCGCCTTATCGAGTGCCGACTGCGAACGCGGCAATGATTCATATGTGGGAGCGGGGCAAAATCTACCTTAAGAAAGTCGGCGGCGTCATTCTAGTAGCATCGGTTGTGCTCTGGTTCTTGGGTCAGTACCCGAAGCCGGCAACGATGACGATCCCGTCCTCGGGGAGCCCGGTTTTGACCCAGGAGTCAGCGATTTCTGCCGAAGAGGCCAAGTTCGAGCGCGTGCATGCATCCTACATCGGACAGCTTGGTGGCCTGGTCGCGCCGGTGTTACACCCGCTGGGATTCAATTGGCAGATGAGTGTTTCGCTGGTTACCGGATTCATTGCCAAGGAGATTGTGGTCTCCTCGATGGGGGTGCTTTATCATGTCGGCAAGGATGTCGATGAGGAATCCACCAGCCTGATCGCAGCTCTCCAGCACCCGACAAATGCGATATCGCCACTGGCGGCATTCGCATTTATGGTGTTCGTGCTGCTCTATACCCCCTGTGTCACGGTGCTGGCCGCAATTCGGCGTGAGATCGGCGGCAAATGGGCAGCCGCGAGCGTCTTACTGCAACTGGGGATTGCCTGGGGCAGTGCCTGGATCATCTACCAGGGCGGGCTGCTGGTCGGCCTCGGCTAGCAGGCTCTTCCAAAAAGCTCACAACTCCGCCAAAATGGTGGCGTATACATCCTCGATAGTCTATCTTGGGCCGAAATTCGGTAGCTGAGACCTGTGCCAATGGGTGAGGAGATGACGGATACAAACGCTGACAATGTCGATTTATCGGCGCTGAGAATCGACCGCAACGAGCGGACAAGGACGCCGCATCGACGGCGCAAGTGGCTGCACCTGCTCTGGTTGTTGCTGCCACTGATCGCTTATCTTGGCTATCAGTATGTGCTGCGCGAGGTCGCGCCGACCACCAAAGTCAGGGTCGGCACCGCGAAACTGCTGACCGGCTCGACTGCCACCGCCAGGCTGGTCGCGACCGGCTATGTCGTGGCCCAGGTCAAGGCGGCGGTAGCCTCCAAGGCAACCGGGCGTTTGCAGCAACTCAATGTCGAAGAGGGCGATAAGGTCAAGCGTGGCGACATTCTCGCTGTACTGGAAAATGACGATATCGCTGCCGGTTTGGCGCTGGCGGTGGCCAACCTGAAAGCGGCGCGGGCTGATTCGACAGTTGCGGCGCAGAATTACTTCCGGCAAAAGGAAATGGTAACTACCGGCGCTTCAACCGAGGATGTGGTCGAAGCCGCCACTGCCGAGTATTACCGTGCCGCTGCCGGGGTGGATGCCAACATCGCAGCGGTGACGATGGCGCAAGTTGAGATGGACAATACTTACATCCGCGCGCCCTTCGACGGCACCGTACTCAGCAAACATGCCGATGTCGGCGAGATGGTGGCGCCTTTTGCGTCAGCCTCCAGTTCACGTGGCGCGGTGGTGACACTGGCCGATATGAGTTCGCTCGAGGTCGAAGCCGACGTCTCGGAATCGAATATTCACAAGGTCAAACCGGGCGCGCCCTGTGAGATTGTGCTCGATGCCTACCCGACGCTCACCTATCCCGGCTATGTGAAGAAGATTGTTCCGACCGCCGACCGCTCGCGGGCGACGGTGCTCACCAAGATCGCCTTCTCCGAGATAGATGATCGCGTATTGCCGGAGATGTCGGCGCGGGTAAATTTCCTGCCCGACGAGGCGGCCACCGAGGACGCGAAATTGCAGGAGGCGGTACTGGCGGTGCCGAAAACCGCGGTGACCAACCGTCTGGGCCGACAGGTAGTATTCAGGATAGTAGATGGCGTCGCGGAGGCGACCGAAGTCGTTATCGGCCGTGAACTGGGGGATGTGGTCGAGGTTGAATCCGGTCTGGAGGCCGGAGCTCAGGTGGTGCTGGAACCACCGGGTGGCCTAGAATCGGGCGAAAAAATAGAAATCGCAAACTAGGAGCAGGCAGGCATTCATGTCGCAAGCACTTGTCAGGTTCAAGGGTGTCAGTAAATCTTACTTCCGGGACTCGCTGGAGATTCCGGTGCTCGAAAAACTTGATTTTGAAATACCGCAGGGTGAATTCCTCGCCCTGATGGGACCTTCCGGGTCGGGTAAAACGACGATTCTCAATCTGGTTGCGGGTATCGACCGACCCACCGAGGGTGACGTTGAGGTTGGCGATCAACTAGTCAGTCGCATGAGTGAGGGACAACTGGCGCACTGGCGGGCAAGCAACATCGGGATGATCTTTCAATTCTATAACCTGATGCCAGTGCTGACGGCCTTCGAGAATGTCGAACTGCCGTTGCTCTTGACCAAGCTCTCGCGCCACGAGCGTCGGGAGCATGTGGAGACCGCGCTCAAGATTGTTGGGCTCGGTGACCGCCTCGACCACTATCCGCGTCAGCTATCCGGCGGACAGGAACAACGGGTGGCGATTGCGCGCGCTATTGTCTCCGATCCGACACTGATTCTCGCTGATGAGCCAACCGGTGATCTTGACCGGCTATCGGCCAGTGAAATCATGACGCTGATGTCACGGCTGAACTCTGAGTTTGGCAAGACGATTGTGATGGTCACGCATGATCCCCGTGCCGCGGAGAGCGCCAAAGTCACGCGCCATCTCGACAAGGGAGTGCTCGCCTGATGAAGGTGCTCAAGCTCGTCTTCAGGAACGCGATGCGGCACCGGTTGCGTAGCGCCTTGACGATGCTGGGGGTGGCGCTGGCGGTGATGGCATTCGGCTTGATCCGGACCTTCATTGCAGCCTGGTTTTCCCAGGCGGAGATTGCCGCGCCGGATCGGCTGATTACCAGACACGCAGTCTCGCTGATTTTCCCGTTGCCAGTCTCTTACAAAGAGCAATTGGAGAAAATTGACGGGGTCGAGATGGTGACTTATGCCAACTGGTTTGGCGGGATCTATATCGACCCGGCGAATTTCTTTCCACAGTTCGCCGCCGACCATGAGACCTTCTTCAAGGTCTACCCGGAGTATATCACGCCCCCCGAGGAAATGGAAGCCTTCCGACAGGATCGGCAGGGAGTGATTGTCGGCCGCAGTCTGGCGGATCGTTTCGGCTGGCAGGTTGGCGACAAGATCACCTTGATCGGGACGATCTTCCCAGGCAACTGGGATTTCAATCTGCGCGGAATCTATACCGGCCGGGAGGAGGCTACCGACGAGACGAATTTCATTTTCCGCTGGGACTATCTTGACGAGACAATGAAGCAGCAGAGCCCGGGGCGCGCGGGGCAGGTCGGCTGGTATGGACTGAAAATCACCGATCCGAATCGCTCGGCGGAGATCTCGGCGCTCGTCGACGAACGCTTTGCCAACTCCTGGGCGGAGACCCTGACTGAAACTGAAAAAGCCTTCACGCTCAGTTTCTTCCAGGGCACGAATACGATTATCGTCGGCCTCAAGGTGATTTCGGTGCTGATCATCGGCATCATCCTGCTGGTACTGACCAACACAATGGCAATGACCGCGCGCGAGCGCACGCGGGAGTATGCTTATATGAAGACCCTCGGTTTCCGGCCCTACCATCTGCTCGGCATGATTGTCGGTGAGTCGTTGGTGATCGCGATGATGGGCGGGGTTATCGGCATTCTGCTGATGGTCGGGGTCGCAAACGTTGCCGGAGTCGCGCTTTCCAATTTCCTGCCGACCTTTGCCGTGCCGGAAAGCGCCTTCTATCTGGCCCTGATTATTTCATTTGTCGTCGGTCTGGCGGCGGCTATCGCACCGACCGCGCGCGCGGTGCGCCTGCCGATTGTCGATGGCTTACGGATTGTGGATTGACGGAGCTGGTGGATGATACCTCTAAGTTACATCTGGCGGAACCTCTGGAGTCGCAAGGTCACAACTGCCCTGACGGTGTTCGGGATCATGCTGGTGGTGTTTGTCTTCACCGCCGTGCTGATGCTTTCCGACGGCCTGCGGCAAACCCTGGTGGCTACCGGCAGTGACGACAATGTGATTGTTATTCGTGAATCTTCGCAAACCGAAGTGCAGTCGATCATCAATCGCGATCAGGCGGACATTGTCAGCACGATGCCGGAGATCGCCACCGCCAAAGATGGTCTACCGCTCTTTACCAATGAAATCTATGTGCTGATCGCGCTGGCCAAACGTGGCGGCGACGGACGCGACAATGTCGTGACCAGAGGTGTCTCCGAGAAATCGCTGGAGCTGCGTCCCAAAGTCAAGATCGTCGAGGGCCGGATGTGGCGGGAGGGCACCTCGGAGGTGATTGCGGGAAGCTCGGCAGCAGCCTCGTTCAAGGGTTGCGGCGTCGGTGAGACTGTCCGTTTCGGCGCCCGCGACTGGACCGTGGTCGGCGTCTTCGATGCACAGGGGACGGCGTTTGATTCGGAAATCTGGGGGGATATCGACCAGATGATGGATGCCTTCCGGCGACCGGTGTATTCCTCGCTGACCTTCCGGCTCAATGATCGGGGCGATTTCAACGCGATCAAGGAACGAATCGACGCGGACCGGCGGCTGCCCCTGGACGTACGGCGCGAGAAGGACTACTATGCCGGTCAGTCGAGTTTCATGTCGGCGTTTATCACCTGGCTGGGCGGTACGGTTAGTGTCCTGTTCGGGCTGGCGGCGATCGTCGGCGCAGCGATCACAATGTATGCCGCGGTCGCGCGGCGCACCCGCGAAATCGGCACTCTGCGCTCGCTGGGATTTTCACGCTTCAGCATCTTGACCACCTTCCTGATCGAAGCGATTCTGATCTCGCTGGTGGGTGGGGCGCTGGGGCTGGTGGCTGCCTCCTTCCTGGGGTTCATCCAGGTTTCAATGACCAACTGGGATACTTTTTCGATTCTGTCTTTCAATTTCCAGTTGAATGCTTCGACAGTCCTCTATTCAATGATCTTCGCGCTGGCGATGGGCCTGGTCGGCGGCTTCTTCCCGGCGGTCCGCGCCGCCCGCAAGAAGATCGTCAACGCGCTAAGATCGATATAATTTTGGCATTCGCGGAGGGAACTCCTACAGGTCATCACCGCGAAAGTGCGGACCCAGTGACCCGGTGGGCGGCAGACGTCCTCGTCTGCCCCAGATCAAGGCGCTTCGCGCTGGCAGACCGGGAGAGCTTGCCCCGGTCTCGAACCGGGGTCTGCCGCGCACAAAACTCCTACAGATCATCCCCGCGAAAGCGGGGACCCAGTGACTCGAAAGCAGGCTGTTATTTTTATCCGGTAGATCTTGCTGGGCGGGAGTTCTGGGTCCCGGCTAGGCGCCGGGATGGCCGATGATAAGGCCTCGCAAAGGTTAACGGACTACCCTCCTGAGTCTCTTCTGAAACCAATTCGGATAGTGTAACTTCTTCTGTGTAAAATAGGAGTTGCTTGGCTAAAGCAATCGGGTACATCCAATTTAGCAGGTTTTTGAAGGAGGTACCCGATGCGAGAAATGGATTTCTCGGAGAGCAATTTGTTTAATCGTTGGTGCG
>JBDRQZ010000624.1:0-8922 GCA_043826025.1 bacterium
CCAGAGCGCTTTCAGGGCTTGCTGCCAACCACCCAAAGCATGCGGCTGGTGCGGTTGACCGGCTCATCCTTAACCGAGCCGAAGCCCTCGATGTTCACGAAACCCGCCTTCTCGAAGATGCGGACCAGTTCGTGATAGGAATACAACCGCAGCCAACTCCTGTGCGACCGGCAGTCACCCTCGCGTAGGTAGGTCCAGATCGACTCCATCGTTGAGGTGCGGTAGTCGAATTGTCGTCGCTCGAGGATCTTCATCTCGCCGAGGTCGTACCAGTCGGCTTCCTGCAAATTCGCCATGATCCAGTCGCGGTTGATGACATGCAGGAGAAACTTGCCGCCACGCTTGAGAGCGTGAAACATCTTATTGACCACGAGTTGATTGTCGGATTCGCGCTGGAAGTAGCCGAATGAGGTCCACATGTTGGCAGCCGCATCGAAGCGAGACTTGAAATCGAGCTTGCGCATGTCGGAGAGGAGCAGTTGAATCGGTAAACCGGCCCGGCGAGCCTTCTGATCGACCTCAGCCAGGTAAGAAGGTTGCAGATCGACTCCGGTGACTCGAATTCCCCGCCGCGCAATAGGCAGGGAGAGGCGACCGACACCGCAGGGACAATCCAGAAGGTGCTGGCCGGGACGCAGTTCGAGTTTCTCGATCAGATAGCGCACCTGCAGGTTTGTGATCCGTTGCGGAATCAGATCGAAAACCGGCCGGAAGTCTCGGTAGAAGTCTGTCCACCAGTCTTCTTTGATCTTGCCGCTCATCTCAATAGTCCTCCCGCCTGCATCGGCTAGGGCTTGACGCCGAAAACCCAGAGCACGCGGCAGTTGCAATCCACCGGGGCATCGTCAGTCGAGCCAAAGCCCTCGATATCAACAAACCCAACGCGCTCAAACATGTCAACCAGCTCGTGATACGAATAGAGCCGCAGCGGGATCTCGCGTGCTCGCGTCTGGCCATCTTTCAGAAATGTCCAGGTCGAACTAAGTCTCGAGGTCCTGTAATCAAGGCTGTGACGTTGCAAGATGGTGAGATCGCCGACCTCTTCCCAGTTGCTCTGCTGCCAGTGCGCTATTAGGAAGTCACGATTTATGGTTTGCAGGACGAATCTGCCGCCCCGCCGCAGGCTGCGAAACACGCGCCTGAGGACCAGAAGATCGTCGGCTTCGCGTTCGAAGTAACCAAAGGAGGTCCAGAGATTGGCCGCCGCCTTGAAGCGAGACCTGAATTCGATCTGTCGCATATCGGCAAGCACCGTGGTGATCGGCAAGGATGCCCGTCCGGCCCTCTGCTCCAGTTCCTGGATATAGGACGGCTCGTTGTCTACCGCTGTCACTGCAATCCCCTTCCGGGCCAGAGGCAGCGAGATGCGGCCGATGCCGCAGGGACAGTCAAGAAACCGATCGCCGGTTGACAGCTCGAGCTTTCTCACCAGAAAGCGCACTTGCGCGTTCGTCACTTTGGCAGGCAGTAGACTAAAGACGGGCCGAAACTCAGAAAAGACGTCGTTCCACCAACCCTTCGGCGGTGCGGTGCGTCTCGCAGGTTTTCTTGATCTGGCAGACATGTATCCCTTCCCCGGATTATAGGCGTTTCAGATAAGAACAAATTTGGAGAGTTTCTGTCAAGAACCGAGAGCGTGACGGTGAGAAAAAAAACGACCGAAGGTGCTGCTGTCAAACCACTGAGGGGAGGGATAGGAACTCAGAACAGTTGCAGTACTGACCTTCGGTCGGATAATTATAACGAATCCGAGACAAATGTGTTCCTAAAAAGTGTCAGAACTTACCAAAAAAGTCGAGCACGTTAAGCCCTTTTGCGGGTGGCCGATAACCATACTAGGGAGAGGGCACCTTTGGGAGGCTAGATGCTAACCGCAGAAAAGACCAAACAAGTCCTGATTGTCGATGACAATCAACAGATGGCGGACTGTTTGGCAGAAATGGTCACGACGTTGGGCCGTCGCTGCCGTGCGGTGTACGATGGCAAGAGCGCCATCAAGGAGTTGAATGCCGGAGGCTATGATTTGGTCGTCGCCGACACTCAGATGCCGGAAATGAATGGTTTCGACCTGCTCAAGCGGATTCGGAAACGGCATCCGAAGGTGCGGGTCGCTCTGATTTCCACGACTGACACGCTCCGGACGCAGAAAATCATCCTGCGCGATCAGCCGGATTTCTATCTGCCCAAACCGTTCACTTCTGGTGACATCGCTGGCTTGCTCGCCCAACTTTAGCGCCACGAATCGAAAAGAGACGGCATGGGCGTCACCCTTCTCGGGTGACGCCCATTCTTTTTTGACCGTGATAGGTAAAGCGAGGCTTAGGTCTGCTGCAGGTTGAAGCAGATGACTTTCGGCTCGGTCATCTCCTGAAGCGAGAACTTGAGACCTTCGCGGCCCAAACCGGAATACTTTACACCGCCAAAAGGCATTGAGTCAAGCCGATAGTCGGTTGAGTCGTTGATCATCACACCGCCGCAATCGAGTGCATAGGCCGTCTTGAAAGCGACGTCGATGTTGCTGGTGAAGATTGCCGCCAACAGACCGTAAGGCAGCGAATTAGCCTGTTTGATCGCCTCGTCCAGATCGTCAATTGGATAAAGATTGACCGTCGGGCCAAAAACCTCCTCACAGTGAACCTTGGCATCCAACGGCACATTCTCCAACACCGTCGGCTCCATCACGGCGCCTTTGCGGCCGCCGCCGCAGAGCACGCTGGCGCCCTTGCTCTTGGCATCGGCGACCCACACTTGGACCCGCTTGGCCTCGGTTTCGGTGATCATCGGCCCCATATTGGTATCATTCTTGAGCTTGTCGCCGATCTTGTAGGTCCTGGTGAACGCGACAAAACGATCTCGGAACTCGCTGTAGATCTCTCGATGCACCAGCAGCCGTTGCACACCGATACAGTTCTGGCCCGCGGCCCAGAAGGCGCCGGAGACCGAGGATTCCACCGCTAAATCCAGATCGGCATCCCTCCAGACAATCACCGGCGAGTCGGATCCCAGCTCCATGCCGATTTTCTTGATCCCCGCCAGTTTGGCGATATGCTTGCCGGCCTCCACACCACCGGTAAAGGAAATCATTCTGACTCGCTCGTCGGAAACCAGCGGGTCGCCAATCACCGAGCCCTGCCCCGTGATTAATTGGATCGCCTGCTCCGGCAAGCCGGCCTCGATCATCGTCTCGACCAGCTTGATCGCCGAGAGCGGCGTTACCGTCGCCGGCTTGAGGATAACCGAGTTTCCCGCCGCAATCGCCGGACCCAGCTTGTGAGCAACAAGATTCAGCGGATCGTTAAAGGGTGTGATCGCCAGCACGATGCCTATCGGGAAACGATAGTAGTAGCCACGTCTTTTCTCACCGCCGGGGAAAGAATCGAAAGGTATGGTTTCGCCCAGAATGCGCTTGGCCTCTTCGGCGGCGACCTTCATGGTGTTTACACACCGTCTCGCCTCCTTGCGCGCCTCAGTGATGGTCTTGGAACCTTCACGCGCGATCACTGTGGCGAAATCCTCAAGTCGCTGCGAAATCAGGGAGGCCGTTTTGTAGAGCACCTCGGCGCGCTCATAAACAGACATCCGCTTCGTGATCTCAAATCCTTTGACCGCCGCGGCAAGCGCCGTCTCAACGTCCGCCTTGCTCGCGCTCGGGATCGTGTCGATCAGCGAGTTATCGAATGGATCGCTGACCTCGATCTTCGTATCCCGGTCGACCCATATGCCGTCGAGAAGCATTTTCATTGCTTGCCTCCGGCGCTAATGATGTCAACCAGAGCGCTGTAGCCGGTCTCTACCCGTCCCGCACCCGGACCAACCACAGTGACATCGCCCAGCGCGTCCGTGGTGATTGTCAACGCATTGGTCGCGCCCATCACCCCCGCCAGCGGCTGGGAGAGATCGACCTCCTCGGGAGCGACACTGCCTTTGACCTTGTCCCCCTCGCGCCAAACCTTGCCGATCAACTTGAAACGCTTGCCGCGCTTCTTGGCGTCGGCAATCGCCGCCGCCGTGATTTCGGTAATTCCCTTGCAGGGGAAATCCGACGGCTTGCAAGTTGCACCGAAAACGACATTGGCGAGGATCGTCACTTTGGCGAGCGCATCCCAACCGAGGACGTCGGCATCGGGAACCGCTTCAGCATATCCCAACTCCTGCGCCTTCTTGAGTGCCTCCTCGTAGCCCAGCCCCTCTTCCATGCGGCTAAGAATGTAGTTGGTAGTGCCGTTCAGAATGCCCTTAACCTGCGTGACTTTACAACCGGCCAGGGTCTCGCGAATCAGATTCAGGATCGGCGTCCCGCTCATCACGGTGCCCTCAAAAAGGAATCTCACATTCTGGCGTTTAGCCAGGTCGGCCAGTTCACGATAATGCAGCGCCAGCGGGCCCTTGTTGGTGGTCGTGACGTGCATCTTCTTGTTGAGCGCAGCCTTGATGTGCGAAGTCGCCGGTTCGCCGGTCTTGATGTCGGTATAGGTCGCCTCGACCATCAGGTCGGCGTCCACCTTGTCGATCAGTCCCAGGGCATCGCCCTGGAACGCGCCCGGCAGCTCAGAGAGCTTCTTGCCCTCCTTAACAAGCTGCAGCGCCTTCTTCAGATCGATTCCATTCTGCTCGATCACATTGCCCTTGAGCATGTCGGCAATACCGACCACCACAGGCTCGATCCCGTACTTCGATTCGAGATGTTTACCCTTCTCCAGAAACAGCTCAGCCAGTCCCTGTCCGACTGTGCCAAAGCCAAGTAAGATGATACGCATTTATTCTCCTCCAGCTATCCAGCGGAAACAATGTTAAAGCGATACTTCAACTAATCGCTGTAGTCTCTTATTGCTTAATCTTATACCTATCAGGCGCATCGAACATGTCGATGACATTCACCCGCGAGAGAAAGTTCGCCGAGTGAACCACACCCTCAGGTATATAGTACCAGTCGCCCGGTTTGTAAACTTTCGCCGCTTCACCGATAGTAAGCTTCATCTCACCGGAGACGACGATCCCCCATTGCGCGCAATGCGCGTGCGGCGGCACCTGACCCACCGGTTCGATATCGAAAAAGACGATCTGCTTATTGCCGCCGGAAATCAACCAGCCCCGCACTCCCTTGAAGGGGACATCGACTTGCGGCAGGCCACGAATCATCTCCGGATAAGCGGTGCCTTCCCACTGCTTCATCAGCTCTTGCATGGTCACCTCTACTTGTAAGCAATCTTAGCGAATTTCGCCTCGTGGCCGCGACGCTTGATCTCCTTGGTGTCCAGATCGCAGCGGATGCACTTGTGGTAGATTACATCGCCGATCAGCTTCGCCTTTTCGTCCCGCTCCGCATCTGGAAGGAAGTAAGCCTCCATCGTGTCATAAGGCCGGGCCGTACCATCGCTCTCGTACTTGATCGTCAGGTTGTGGCCGCCATCGAGCACCTTGTGCGCGTTCTCGGTCCAATCGAATCCCTCCATGCCGAGATCGGGATTGATCCTCAAGTGCGCGGTCAATGAGATCGGCAGCCCGGCGGCTTTGACCTCCTCGCAGCACTGCGCGAAGGTCTCGGCGCTCGCGGCGTTGCCGATATTGATCTCATAGATCGGCGTGGTGCCATCCTCGCGGAGATACTCCTTCACGATATTCATGAGCATCCGGAACTGGATCGCATTCTGAGTCGACAGCAGCATCGAGATCTTGAAACTGATCGACTTGACGAGACGGGCGTAGTAACAGGCCGCGACGATTGTCGACCAACTCGGATTCAGGAAGAAGTTGGCGCCGGTGGCCAGCGCCGCCTGGGTCAGGCGATCCAAGTAGACCAGATGATTGTTGTCGCCGACCTCGACCCCACCGAGGTTGCCGAACGGCGTGCCCATATTCTTGAGAATCAACTGGCTGTTGCCACCGCCCAGATCGCGGCGATCAAACCGGTCGCCGGTAACTTGTTCCAATTTCGCGAAATTCGCCTCCGGCATCGGGATCCCGATCAGGTTGGTCGAGCAGAACTTGCTTGCGCCGAGGATATTCTCTGCCATCGCCAAAGTCGCCAGCAGATCGCCGCTGTAGATATAGTGATCGGTGAGCGCCACTACCGAGATCATCTCCGTCGGAAAGAGAACATCCGGCTTCTCGGCGATTCGCCTCATACAGTCGAGAGTGACATAGGCGCCCTGAAAACCGGAAACCTGGGTGGTGCAGACGCCGGGCTTGTTGACTTTGATTCCCTCCCTGGCGATGAAGTCATTGACTTTGGGAAACTGCGCGGCGTACCTCTCCGCCATCGTCAACATCTCGCCGAAGCCCTTTTCGGCGGCGATTTTCTTGCGCTTCTCATAGCCGCACATCTCGGTGACTTTAGCATCAATCGCCTTGCCCCCACCATGCGACTCCACCAGCGCATCTATCGCCTTCAAGTCCCTGTTGCTTAGCAGCTTGAAGTGCATCACTCATACCTCCGAATGTATCTGATAAGCTCTTAACGACTCTCTTCAGCCCGGCAGCCAGATCATGTCTGAGACGCTGCCCGGAAGTAGCAAAGTAGCCAAATCCGCAGTCCGATTCAAGCTAATTCGCCGGGTGGCAATAAGCGGTTGACGCATTCTCGGGATGCCGTATCTTGGATAAGTAGGACCAGATAATACAGTCTGAAATAGGAATTCCATGGAGGTACCACATGAGACTGATGTGGACGCTATTGGTCGTGTTACTGTTGCTCACGCCTGCAGTCTCGGCAAGCGCCGATGATTTATGCGGAGATGTCAATAATGACGGCTTGACTCTCACCGTGGCGGATATTGCGCTGCTGAGTCGTTATCTGGCCGGTGAGACAGAGCTGGCAGTTTCGGGGAACGCCGATGTTAATCTTTGTGGTGAGGTAAATGTTGCGGACCTATCCCGCTACCTCGCCTACTTTGCCTGGGGCATGCCCTGGCAGATCTGCGTCGCCCCACCGGAATGCGTTTTGCCGACCGGCGCTAACCAGGTGGAGCTGGGTTGCCCGTTGATCATCTTTCCGGACTACCTTGACTCGGTCGCGATACCGGTCTACTTCACTAATGATCAGCAACTCCTGGGCATGTCATTGGGATTCCATTGGAATGCGAACAGTCTCCGCATTACGTCGATCGATCTCGACGGCTCGGTGATTCCGGCCGGCCATAATGTCGCCCTGTTCAGCGCGCGCGACCCGAATTACCTCTGGGCCGATGCCGACAGCAACTATGTGATGCTGCTGGTCTCTCAGGATATCTCGGAACCGGGAGAATTCATCGAACCTCAGAGTGGCGGATTGCTTGCCAGGCTCTGGGTCAATGTCGAACCGGGCACGCCAAGCCAGGCTGTCGATTTCGATTCTGCTTTCTTTGCTCCTGCGGGTGAGTTTGCCTTTGCCCCGGCGGCGGGTGGCATAATCGTTCCCGCTTACGTCGACTGCGGCAGCGAGGACATAGTGATATCTCGGCTTTGCGGCCCGGATCCCTACATTCATTGCAAGCCCGGGGACTTCAATGCCGATGGTATGGTGAACATCACCGACGTCGTCGGCCAGATAAGCTACATCTTCGACAGTGGCCCGCCGCCGCGACCCTGGACAATCTGCAGCGGTGATGCCAACGGCGATTGTGTCTCCGGGATCCTCGACGCGATTTACATTATCCAGTACATTTTCAGTAACGGCCCAACACCAGAAACTTGCTTGCAGTTCTCGGATTTCGGCTGCAATCCCGGATCGTACGACCCCGGTCCGTGGGATTAGCAAGGTAACGATAACAGAGGAAGATACGAGTGCCCGCGAGACATTTTTGCGGCCACTTTCATTTGTCGGGAGATAACTGCTTATTGACCGCTGATCACGACTGTCTGGGTATCGATGAAGATCGAGTTGAATTCGGCCACCCGGCCATCGAGGTCTTCCAATGAATCTAGATCCAGTGACAGCTTGGCGGTCCCGGGGCTCAGCGCCGTGAAGCGCAGATCGACCAGCGAGTAAAGATTGCCGGGCACCAAATCGTTCTCCCCGGTGCGAGAGACTGAAACCACCAGTTCGCCATCCTCTTCATGGCTGAAATGGATCAGGCCGCCCCACTGGCTTGAATAGCTGCTCAGTACCGACTCAAAACGCAGCAAGCTGGTATTGTAGTTGAACCTGAATGAGCCATTATAAAACCGTTGCAGTTCGAAGATTTCAAGCGTTGAAGTGAACTGCTCACCGACCGACACCTCGGCAACATAAGGCGAGAGCTTCGACATCGGGATCGCCGGCAGCAGTTCCAGGTCCACAGTCGTGGTGCCCCCAGAGATGATTGTCGCCTCGGTGCTGCCTTCGTAGAGCAACTGGCCGGTAGCAGAGCGCCCCTGCGCCACGAAGATCAGCTCACCCACCGGCAAGCTGATCGTACCGAAGGAGAACTCGCCCGCCAGCACTGTGGCTTGAGCTCCGAACACCGAATCTTCAGCGGCATATACTTTCAGGGAGACAGTGCTGATAGCGCCGGCGAGCGTGCTGTTGGCGATGCTCATTTGAACATCGGTGGCTACCATCTCACTCTCGGTGGTGCGATTCTCCGAACAGGTTAGACTGAGCACGCCTACCAGCAACGCCAGCACTACTAAATATATCCGTCTTGATCTAATCATCACGCTTCTACCAATACCTGTAGGTCAAGGCCAGGGTCAGGCCCAGCCCGGTGAGATCGACGTTGTCATCGACCGTACCGACGAAGTAACTCGCCATCGCACTGCCTGAAACATTGAGACTGAACTGATAGCCAAAGCCGCCGCCAAAACCGACATAGCTGGCTTTGGGGCGGTAGCCGGCCTCAGTCTCGGCATACTCATTCTCCGTCACGCTCTTGAACTCGCCACGGCCCATCAACTGTAGTTTCTCGGTGACCAGCTTGCCGATTGAGGCCGCCAGCAGCATTTCATCGCGGCCCGACTTGACTG
>JBDRQZ010000625.1:0-2211 GCA_043826025.1 bacterium
CCTTGCCGAATGCTCCGGCTCGACATCAATTTTCGCTCCGGCAGCTTCGAGAATATCAGCTGAACCACAGGCGGAACTGACTGCGCGGTTGCCGTGCTTGGCAGTCGGTAGACCGCAGGCGGCGGTAACCAGGGCCGCCGCGGTAGAGATGTTGAACGAATTGGAGCCATCACCACCGGTACCACAGCAATCGAAGACAACCGACTGGTTATGTGGCACGGCGACCGCGTGACGACGTAACGCTGCGACACAGCCGGCAACCTCTTCGGCAAGTTCACCCTTAACGCGCAGCCCGGTCAAGAACGCCGCAATCTGCGAATCTGTGACATCACCGGCAGCGATCTGGTCGATAACCGCTCCTGCCTCTGCCAGACTGAGGTTCTCGCCGGCGGCCAGCTTGTCCAGTATCTCCCTGATCATGCGGTCAGATCCAGAAAGGCGTTGATAATCCGCTTGCCCTCACGGGTGAGGATCGACTCGGGATGAAACTGCAGACCATAAAGCGGCGAACTCCTATGCATCAGTCCCATGATTTCACCATCGGACGTATAGGCCACGATCTGCAACTCCGGCGGGAGTGTCTCCTCCACTACGGCAAGTGAATGATAACGCGTCGCGGTGAAGGGATTGGGCAGGCCGTTGAGAATGCCCTTATCGCGGTGATAAATCTCCGAAGTCTTGCCATGCACCAGCCGATCTGCCGGACCGACAGTTGCGCCGAACGCAGTGGCGATACATTGATGGCCGAGGCAGATGCCGAGAATAGGAATCTGTTCATGGAAGCGTTTGATGATCTCGACAGAAAGTTGCGCCTGGTCGGGATGCCCCGGACCGGGCGAAATCACGATCCGTTCCGGCTGCAATTCGGCGACCTGCTCAATCGTCAACTCCTCCGGCCGCGCGATCCGCAGACCATTGGAGCGCTCGCCCACATACTGCACCAGGTTGTAGACGAAGGAGTCATAATTGTCAATGAAGAGGATCATTTCACGCCCTCCTCCGACTGGCGCAGCGCTTCTTTGAGCGCGGCAATCTTGTTGGTGGTTTCCAGAAATTCCTGCGCCGGGACCGAGTCGGCGACAATGCCCGCACCGGCCTGCAGGTAGTAGGTACCATCTTTGCGAACAATCGTGCGAATCGTGATGCACTGGTCGAGGTCGCCAGAGAGCGAGAAATAACCCACCGCACCGGCATAGGGTCCGCGTGCCTCAGGTTCCAGCTCGGCGATGATTTGCATCGCCCGTGGTTTCGGCGCACCCGAGACTGTCCCCGCCGGGAACGCGGCGCGGAAAAGATCGAACTGATTGTGGTCGGCGCGAAGTTCGCCCTCGACAATTGAGGTCATGTGCATCACATGGGAGTAGTATTCGAGATTGAACATTTTGCTGGTCTGCACGCTGCCAAATTCGCAGACTCTGCCAAGATCGTTGCGCGCCAGGTCGACCAGCATCACATGCTCGGCGCGCTCCTTTTCATCGTGCAATAACTCCGCCGCCATGCGGCGTTCATCCTCAAGGTCGCGACCGCGGCGTCTGGTGCCGGCAATCGGGCGCACAATCGCCTGCCGTCCCTTGAGTTTGACCAGCGCCTCCGGCGAGGAGCCGATCAGTTGCAGGCCGTCGAAATCGAGGAAGTACATATAAGGCGAGGGGTTCAGCATCCGCAAGCTGCGGTAGACCTGGAAGGGGTCGACTGCCGACTGATGCTGCTCCCGCTGCGAGATTACGGTTTGGAAAGTATCGCCGCGATGAATGTAATCCTGTACCTTGACGACCGCCTGCTCGAAATCGGCCTGCTGAAAATTGGAGCGATAGCCATTGTGAGCGCCCTGCGGATCGGTCGCCGGGGTGACGACCTCATGCAGCAGCGTCTCGCGCACCTCGGCCTCACTGAGCGGCTCACCGCCGGCAGTCAGCGAGTCGCCGGCAACATTGAGCCGCAGCAGCTTCATGCGGCGAGTGAAATGATCGAAAACCAGCAGGGTATCGACGAAATAGTAAAGCCCCAGCGGCCAAGCGGATTGCCGTAGCCGCCCGACGAGCTGCTGCTCGAAGCACTGATTGATCTCGTATGAGACAAAGCCGACCAGGCCGCCGAGCAGCGGAATCTCCGAGCCGGTCTTGCTGATCCGGAAACTGTCGAGAATGCGGCGCAGTCCGGTGAAGGGCGCGGCAGGGTTCTCATGGCCTATCTCGATCTGACCACTCTCGC
>JBDRQZ010000626.1:0-4884 GCA_043826025.1 bacterium
GGTAAGGCTGCCATCGGCGATCTGCTCGCCCGTGAATGCTGCGACCGAGAGATGCCGATTTTGCACGGCGCCGGCTGCCAGTTTGTCACTGGTGACCGCGTCGTCCGCCAGATCCTCAGTGGCCACACCGCCATCCTGCAACTGCGTCGAGCCGACTTGCGGTAGACGTTCAGAGTCGAGCGTGCCACTAATCAACTCGCCGGCATCGGTGGTCTTGGTGTGGTGAGCATCGGGTATCTCGCTGTGGTCGGCGACAGCGTCGGCAATCGCAGTTTCATCAGCGAAGTGGCTCGCTTCGAAGCCCTGCAGCTTGGCGCTGTTGGCGGCGAAAAAGGTGTAGACCGAAGCCGCTAACTGCTGGCGTGGCGCAAACTCAGGATCGCTCTCATAAGCGATGCCAAGATAGAGCGGCGCGTTTTCGAACATGCCGTCAGGGAATGGCTCCACGATGCCCAGGTAGGCATGTAATAGACCCCGTGCGACATTGAGCTGCTGGGTTTCACTCCACAAAGGCTCGCCGCCAGTGTCGACCTCATAGATCGCAAAAGTGAGGTTGTGGATGCCGTCAGGGAAGGGATACCCTTGTTGGTCGATCAGGTAGCCCTGATAGTTAAGAACTGGATTGATCTGCTCCCCAATTGCCGTCTCGAGCGCCAATAGTGCAAGCAGCACAAAGGCGCAATTGGTAGCCTTCACCGCGCGTCCCTCCAGTCATTCAAAAGTGTATATGTCTCCTGCCCCGAAGCTGGCCCTAAGATAATCGCTTTGGGTCGCCAAGTCCAGACATATGTGACCTCTGCGACACAGCAGGTCACATTCTAGTACTATCGGCAGAAACCTATTCTGTTGAAGCATAAGCGGATAAGTTTTGGCACCGGATTTGACATGTCTCTGGATTGAGAATGGGAAATGAAAAGGACCTCAATCCGAGGAGGAAACAATGAGCAGCAAAATCAAATTCGCAGCCGGTGCCCTGGCGGCGATGGCCGGGCTGGCCGTCATGTTCGGACTCTCGATCCGTTGCGATTCCGACAACCCGATAGTCACCGATCTCGCCGAGCCGGAAGTACTGGTCACCCTGGCATCGGCGACCAAATCTGCCACCACTCACGAATTCGTCGAGACACCGCAGATCGAACCGGTAATCCGCGATCTTGAGCTTGAGGGAGAACCGCAGGAATTCTCGAAAGTAGTCGATCCGCTCGAACTGGACAGTCTCGATTTCGACGCAGTCCGTGATGTGCAGATCGTCGGCAACGATTTGTTGCTGGCCACCGCCGGCGGAGTTGTGCGATTCTTCCCCAAAGATTCCAGCTTCGTGATTCATTCATTCCCGCAAGGGCTGGAAGACTACAACTGCTTTGCGGTGCTGCAGGTGGAACAGCAGGTATATGTCGGCACGATCGAAGGTGTCTACCTGATCGACGAAGAATCGGTCGTGCATCGGATCTGGGAGCCGATTGACGCACAGGTCACCAAACTGGCGCACTACACCGATCACTTCCTGGTCGGCTCCACAGCGGGGCTGTACAAGGTCGTCGACGATCAGGTGGAAGTGCTCCTGCCCGATCAGTGTGTGGTCGACCTTAATGAAAATCGTTTCGGCCTCTGGGCCGCAACCGAAGAGAAGGGGCTGCTTTTTTTCGACGGTGAGGGTTGGCGGCAGCGCTGTCTGCTGGCCGACAGCACCGCTTTCACCGAAGTCAACTGTCTGGAATCAGCCTTCCAGAGATTGTGGGTGGGGACGCCAAAAGGGGTTTATGTCTACGATGGCGGTAGCTGGGATCTGATCGACCGTGAGGACAACCTCTACGATCCCGAAGTGATGTCTTTAGCCCGCGGTCAGAACTTCATGTACTTCGGTACGGAATCGGGGTTGTTCTCCTGGTTCGACGGTTCGCTCTGTCCGCTGGACTGGAGCGAAGGTCTTGAAGCAGGTGCACTGGCGGTCAGCCAGGCCCGCTATCTGGTAGGCACACCAAAGGAGGGCGCTGTCTTCAAAACGCCACGCCGCGAGCTTCACATTCAGAGCCTTTTCACCCAAACCGAGACGCTTGCGATGGAGCATTAGCGACCCGCCCACAATCTTCCCCCTCCTGTCAGCGGAGTTCCCGATCAAATTCGGGGGCTCCGCCTGTCTGTATGATGTTGCGCAAAACCGTGCCCGGCAGATGCCCACGCTTGTCCCGCACTTGATGCGGGATCAGCCGGAGCCTAGGGCAGCCCCTCGATCAGGTCGAGGGGGACCGAGAACGTCTGCCGCCCACACAGTATGAGAACCCCTACCCCTGCAGCGCTTCCTGGACCAGCGCTGTGTCGGCGTACTGGTAGAACTTCTTGGCGATGCCATCGCGCATCGTCCAGACATGGGCGAAATCGGCTTCAAACGATTTGCCGGTAGCTTTGTAGGTGCCGCTGTATTTCCCGAGGACGACGATGCGATCGCCGGCATCGATGAACTCATTGGTCTTGACCGTGTAGCCATCCCACTCGGTGCCGAGTTTCATGAAAACATTATTGACCACTGCTTCGTGGCCGACATAGGTCCCGGCGTAGGGGAACCCTTCGGCCTCAGTCCACTCGATCTTCGGATCAAAGACAGCCAGTACTGCCGGGATGTTACCTTTGGCGAAATTCTCGTAGCCGTTACGCAGAGTGTCCAGATTCTTGCTCATCGTCAGTTTCCTTTTCTCCAAATGGGTCGCAGTCTGTGGGTTTTGCTCAAATACGAATTAATAGACCGATGTTGTCAAAATTATCTCTCAAAATGTAGAGAGCGAAAGCGCTGGGGCGGTAAATAATGGAGGGAACAAATCTACTTTAGGATTGTTCTGCCAGCAGTTGTATTCAGACATCACCCCGGAGGATAATCACATGAACCTGCGCAAGCCTTATCTGTTGGTGGGATTGTTCCTGGTGCTTCTCTCTGCCGTGGCGCTGACCTCCTGCTCCAGCGATAAGTCCAACGATCCCGGCGACACCGGCAACAATTCGACTGCAACGACGATCAGCATCGCCGATTTCGCTTTCTCCCCTGCGAGCAGGACGGTCAAGGTTGGCACGACGGTCAAGTGGACCAACAACGATGCCGCGGCGCACACGGTGACCAGCGACAATGGCGCCTTCACCTCATCCGGTAATCTGGCCCAGAATCAGAGTTATGAGGTTACGTTTTCGACGGCGGGGAGTTTTCCTTACCACTGCGCGCTCCATCCCTCGATGACCGGCAGCGTTACCGTGACTGAGTGATCACAAATCCCGGTCGAGGAGACCGGTCGGAGGCTAGCTGATGTCGAAACCGCCCGCTACGGGCAGTTCTCGCAGGGCGCCGGGCCGCTGTTGAAGATGTATTGCACCAGGTAGACGGCGTCGGAGATATTGACAATCGTGTCGCAGTCGGCATCGCCCGCCTCATAGGGGTCTGGTTCGGGACCGTCGCTAAAGATATAGGCGATCAGAAAGACCGCATCGGTGATGTTGGGTATGCCGTCACCATTGGCATCACCACAGGGCGGGACGCCGAAGATGATCTCATCGGTGCCACACTGCTTGAGCTCCGGCGTGATTCCGACAGCCCAGGCCGGTGGACCGTTGTGGATGATCGAGAGCACGAAATCACCGGCCAAACCGACCTTGGCCGAATCAATATCACAAATTGTCGAGTGGGGGATATCAGGATCGACGTGCAGGTAAAGGGTACCGATCAAGCCTCGCGAGAAAATCGCATGATTGAGCCCGGTGCCATCATAGGCGCCGATCAACATTTTCTGTTCCGCCGGCACAATGTAAGGCGTCGGCCAGACCCAGCCGGCTGGAAACACTGTACCTTCATGACTGAAGGATGACCAGGTGAGATACTCACTGTTGCTGACAAAGCCGAGCGTGAAGCTGCCGATGCTGTCATCGGCCCAGATGTAAAGCGGCAGGCCGATCGAGTCGGGCGCCGGCCAGCCGGCCTCCACCGGACAAGCGAACCTGATAGTGTCGGCGAAGATCGGGTCATTAGGATCATCGGCTTGGGCAGTCGCGGACAGGCCGATAAGCAGCACCAAGAACAGCAGAGATGATGTCAATCTGAATCGCATAAATTAAACCTCCAATAAGATCAATCGGCAGAAAGTACAGCTTACCCGCGAAATATCATAAAGCAAGCAACAGCGTGTGGCCGGAATTTTCCGGTGACAAGAGATAGCTAAGTAGCGCGGTCGCTCCTCTCCGCGAGACTTCGGCAGGTATGTTTGGTCGCCTTACTCACAAATATCGGGGTTGGCGCGATTTTGTCAATCGGAAATGGTTCAAATTGTCAATCAGGGCGGTCCGTATTGTCTCGGAGCGTATTTCTGACCAAGTCAGTCAGAGATACGCAAACTAAAATGGACTAGTAACTTAGCCAGCCAGATAGTGAGGCCGAGACAATGACTGAGAAAAAGACACTGTTAGATATCAGAAATCTGGAAGCCACCGTTGCGGGAAATCAGATTCTCCGCAAGCTCAGCCTGCAGGTGCATCCGGGTGAGATCCATGCGATTATGGGGCCGAACGGCTCCGGCAAATCGACCCTCTGCTACTCGCTGACCGGTCATCCGGAGTACCAGATTACCGGCGGGCAGGCCGAGGTCGATGGGCAGGATATTCTCGAAATGGAACCGGAGGAGCGTTCCTGCGCCGGATTGTTTCTGGCCTTCCAGTATCCGGTCGAGGTGCCGGGTGTGACGCTGCAGAATTTTCTGCGCCTGGCCTACAACGCCCATCAGCGGGCTCGCAATGGCTCGGGCGGCAAGGAACTTTCGGTGCTCGAATTCTGGCGGCTGCTCAAGGAGAAGTTGCTGTTTCTCGGGATCGATGAATCCTTTGCGAATCGCTATCTCAACGATGGTTTCAGCG
>JBDRQZ010000627.1:0-14772 GCA_043826025.1 bacterium
CGCTGCTCACCGACAGCTACCTGGATTTGATCGACCTGCCGACTGGCACAACTAGCTGGCGCTGGACCGTCGCCGATGAAGCATACCGACTTGTCAGTCTGGCCGCCGCCGGCGATTTCAGCCGCTTCCTTTGCAGCAGCAATAACAGCGCCGACCGCCCCGAAGTGCGCGACAGCCGCGGTAAGGTCTACTTGCTGGGCGCCGATGGTCAACTCGGCTGGGAATATGAGCTGAGTTACCTGGATCGAGGGGTCGGCCGGCCGGCGGTGCAGTTTGATTCGCGCACCGCGTTGTTCTCAATTATCAGTGCCGAGAAGTTGGAACTCTTCGCTTTCTAAGTCTCCATAGCTCTCCTTCAAGATTTGAGTTGAAATGCCGGGGCGCAGTCGCTAAACTGCGACCATGTTGGTCCTTGAACCGGCGCTCTGCACCGAATGCGGAGCCTGCGTGCCTGTCTGCCATGTCGACGCTTTGCGGTTGAGCGTCGGTGGCCTCCTGGTCGACCAGGAAGCCTGCGACGGCTGCAAAGTCTGCGTAGTGCTCTGTCCGACTCAGGCACTGGCCCTCGCCGAGAAGCAACGTGAAAAAGTATGATGTCATAGTCGTAGGCGCAGGCCCGGCGGGTTCAACGGCCGCCTATCATGCCGCTCTCGCCGGGCTGAAGGTCCTGCTGCTCGAGAAGCACAACCAGATCGGCGTGCCGGTCTGCTGTGCTGAGGCGGTGACGAGACCGGGGCTGGAGAAGATCGTCACACCCCGCCCCAGTTGGATAGCGACCGAGATTGATCAGGCGCTCGTCGTCGGCCCGGCGGAGACGACCTTCGAAATCGAACATCCGAATGCGGGCTACATTCTCGAACGGAAGGTCTTCGACCGCGATCTGGCCGGCATGGCCGCAGAGCAGGGGACCGAAGTCAGAGTGAATGCGGAGGCGGTCGACCTGCTATTCGGCGACCATGGCTACGACGGAGTTGTCGTTGAGGAAAACGGGGAGCGTAAGGAGTACCGTGCCGAGGTGATTATTGCCGCTGATGGGGTCGAGAGCCTGTTGGGGCGACGCGCCGAAGTGGGTAAGCGAGTTCAGCCGAAACTCTATGATTCGGCGGTGCAATATCTGGTGGGCGGTGTCGAAGTCAATCAGCGGCGCATGGAATTCTATTTCGATCCCGATCTCTATCCGAGCGGTTACCTCTGGGTCTTTCCCAAGGGACCGACCAGCGCCAATGTCGGCTTGGGATCGGCGCTGTTGGGCAATCGGGGACCGAGCCAGACTGACCTGCTGCAACAATTCTGCGAAAAGCGCTTCGGTAACTACAGTGTACTGGAACGGACCAGCGGTGGGATTCCCTGTTTTCAAGGCAAGCAGCAACTGCTGAAGTACAATCTGATGCTGGTCGGCGATGCCGCGCGGGTGGTCGATTCCTTCACCGGCGCGGGGATTATCAATGGGATGCTCTCCGGATTGATCGCCGGACAGACTGCGGCGCGTTTTTTCCACAACGGTCGCAAGCAAGACAACCTGCGCGACTACCCCCGCGATTTTCTCAAACTCAAGGGCCGGGAACTCTCGGTATACTTGAAAGCGCGGAAAGTCTTCCGCAAGCTGAAGCGCGCCGATCTGATCTCGGCGATCGAATTTCTGGGAGCCTATTTCCCCGAACGCTACACCACCGGTATCAATGGCGTACATCTGGCGCTGAGTCTTTTGAAGCACAACCCCAGATTTATATTGCTGTCGAAAGAAATTATTTTCGGCTAGGATTCTGACGAGGCGGCAGCCTGGGCGACCTTCTTCGCAAAACGGCTCTTGCGCCGGTCGGCAGTGCAACGGTGCATGAGACTCCTGCGCGAGGCCCGATCCAGCAGCGAACTCACGGTCTTCAGTTTCTCCTGCGCCTCCGGTTTGCCGAGCGATTCCAGCAGATCTTTGCTGGCGGTCCGGATTGCCGACTTGGCGGCTCGGTTCCGCTGACGCGCCACGAGTGACTGACGATGCCGCTTAATTGTCGATTGATGTCGGTCCAAACAAATTCTCCCTTCGGGAAACTTACTAAAGACTCTTATAATATGACCCGATGACGGAAAGTCAAATGAAAAGTGAGATCCGCCAGGAAAGCATGATCACCTCCGCCGGGAAGGTTTCCGGCGCTACTTTCATCTCCCGTATTCTGGGATTGATACGGGAGCAGGTGACCGCCTATTTGTTCGGCGCCGGCAACGCGGTCGATGCTTTCAAATCAGCGTTTCGCATTCCGAATCTGCTGCGCGATCTGTTTGCGGAAGGGGCCCTCTCCGCTGGATTTGTGCCGATTTTCTCCGAGAAGTTGAAGCTCTCAGGTCGGGAAGCCGCGATTCGCTTCGCCAGCCTGGTATTCGGGGCGCTGTTGGTAATTGTCGCCGCTGTCGTTTTGGCCTTGATCTGGCTGTCACCAGAGCTAGTGAGCCTCATCGCGGGCGGCTTTGAGGATGTCGCCGGCAAGGTCGAAGAGACGATTCTTCTCTCCCGGGTCATGATGCCGTTTCTGTTGTTGATCTCGCTGGCCTCGATGCTGATGGGAGTACTCAACTCATTGGGACGTTTCGGCTTACCGGCCTTAGCTCCAGCTTTGTTTAATGTCGCGATGATCCTGACGGCGCTGCTGGTGACTCCCTGGGTAAACCCACCGATTCTCAGTCTGGCAATCGGAGTGCTGCTGGGCGGTTTGCTTCAGTTCGGGCTGCAATACCTATACCTTTTTCGGATTGGATTCAGATTTGGTCCGGTTTTTCAGTTCCTCGATCGTGATTTACTGCGAATGCTGCTGCTGATCCTGCCGATGACCGTCGGTCTGGCTGCCAGCCAAATCAATGTCGCGGTGGTCACCAGGATAGCCTCCTCCGAGCCCGGAGCGGTTTCATATCTCGATTATGCTTTCCGGCTGCTACATCTGCCGTTGGGACTATTCGCGGTGGCAATCGCCACCGTCGTGCTGCCGCGACTCTCCGGCGAGGCTGCCGGTGGCAACGCCACGGAGTTTTCACGAATCCATTCACAGGCGATCCGCCTGGGGGCGTTCCTCAGTCTTCCGGCGATGGTGGTGATGATCCTGCTGGCTGAGGACATTTGCGGTGGGATCTATCAGTATGGCCGGTTCTCCGCCCAGGATGCCGCCGCCACCGGCAGGGCGCTGGCATTCTATTCGATCGGTTTGCCCTTCTTCACGCTGGTGCGTATTACGGTTCCGGCCTTCTATGCTCAGAAAGACACCCGTACACCGGCGCTTGTGGCGGTCAGCAGTGTACTGGTGAACGTGCTGCTCTGCCTGGAATTGCGTCACTATCTCGGTTTTGCCGGGCTGGCGCTGGCGGCTGCGCTCGCCGGCGCGGTGAATATCACGCTGCTGACGGTGCTGCTGCGTCGCAAGACCAGGATTAGCGAGGATTCGCAGACGATTCTGGTTCTGGCGAAGATTCTCGCCAGCGCCGGGGCGATGGCGCTCCTGCTCTTTGTCTTACGACCTCTTTTGCTGACTTTAGGTAGCTCGCTTCTGCCGAATCATCTGATCGGTCTCGCGCTTCTCTTACTCATTGGCTTGACATCTTTCCTCATTATGTCCTATCTTCTGCGCATTGAGGAGTTGCAACGCTTCGGAAACATGATGAGGGCAAGATTTAGAAAATAGGCCGGGGGACTTTGCGCGCACCTGCGCTTTACGCACTTATCTTGTTCGTAGCCGGGATCATCGCGGCGACTTATGCGAGCCTGCCCGGGCTGCTGCTTCTGGGGTTAATTCTGGTGGCAGCGGCGGCTGCGATTATCTGTCGGCTGGTGGAACGACCACTGCTCAGCCGCCTGCTGCTCGGCTTGGCGCTGCTGGCCTCAGGCTGCTTTGCAGCGGAGTTGGTGACCTCGGAATTGCCGGTCAACCACATCTCCCATTTCACCGGCTTTGACGATCCGGTCGAACTCGTCGGTGAGGTTTTTTCCGAACCTGACATGCGGGCGACCAACACGTTTCTTACTGTTGCTGTTGATTCAATCACCTATCAGAACAGAACGATTGCAACTTGCGGCAAGATCAGGCTGCGAATCGGCGAGCCGACCATGCGCTTCAATTATCGTGACCGTATTCGCTTCAGCGGTTTTCTGAACGAACCCTACGCCGGCCGCAACCCGGGCGCTTTCGACTATCGGCGTTATCTTCTGATTCGCGGCATCCACGGACTGGTGAATCTCCCCTCAGTGGAGCGCGTGACCTTGATCCGCTCCGGCAGCAGCGATCCCTTCATTCGCAACCTGATCAAGCCACTTCGTGAGTACATCATTGGCGCCTTCGATCATTTCCTGCCGACCAGGTCGGCGGCGGTAATGCGCGGTTTTCTGATCGGAGATGTCCGCATGATTCCTGCCGACGTTTATCAACGCTTCAAAGACACCGGCACCCTGCACGTGCTGGCTGCCTCGGGTGCGAATGTCGCTTATGTGATGGCGGCACTATTCTTCCTGGTCAAACCGTTCCGCTTGCCGCGCAGATTTCGACTGCTGCTGGCGCTCGTCGGCGTAGTGATCTTTTCGTTCCTGGCCTACAATCAGCCTTCGGTTGTGCGCGCCAGCGTCATGGCCAGCATCGCTCTGTTAGGCAAGCTGCTCTATCGCGATGTTGACCCGCTGAACGTCATTTCATTTGCGGCACTGGTGATTCTGGCATTTGAGCCGCTGTACCTGTTCGACCTTGGTTTTCAGTTGTCCTTTGCGGCCGCCTATGGTCTGGTGCTGGCAATGCCGGAGATCGACCGGCGGCTGCCGAAATCGAAGAGCCTGCTCCCGCGATTGCTGCGATACGCGTTCTTTCTCTTGGCCTGCACGGTCGTGGCGCAATTGGCAGTGTCGCCAATCCTGCTGTATGCCTTCCATCAAGTCCCGCTCGTGAGCTTCGTTTCGAATCTGCTGGTAGTGCCGCTAGTTGGTGTGGCGACAACGCTGGGAATTGTGCTGGTGCTGCTCTCTGGGATACCACACCTGAGCGAACTGGTAGCGGCGTTCTTGACGCTGACCCTGAAAAGCACGCTGGCGGCAATCGACTTTTTCGCACTGGTGCCGGTCGCCAGGATTCGTCTGGCGATCCCATCTTTTCCCGAAGTAGCGCTCTACTATGCGGCGCTGTTGACTCTGCTCTCCTGGTGGAAACGCAGCAAGTTGACGGCGGTATTTCTGCTAATTGCTTTTGTGTCGCTCAATCTACTGGTCTGGGGCGCAGTGTTCGGCGACCGGGATCGGCTGGCGACAATTACGATCCTCGATACCTGGGACGCCAACACTGCCTATGTCGAAACAGCCGATGGCCACACGACTTTGATTAATGGCGGTGAGGCATTCGCCAGCTTCGATCGAGGACAATCGGTTGTAGTACCCTTCCTGCTCGCGCAGGGGACCCAGCAGCTTGATCGCGTAGTTGCAACCAACAACAGGCCGGAGAATCTCCAGTCGTTACGGTCGGTGTTCGCCGGACTCGCGCCAGCCTGGCAGACCGAGGTGGACACCTCGATTCCGATCAGAGAAGTCGCACCGCAGACGTTGCTGCAGTTCGATTCGCTCAAGGTTCTATTGCTTTTTGACTACTCGTCTGTGCAAAGCCTGAACAATCTGCCGGGCAGGGCCGATCTGATTGCCTGCGATTGGGCGTTTCTGGTCAACGGCGATCTGGCGATCCTATCAGAGCGTCTTAACTGCAACAAGATCATTCTCAGTAGCTACCCAAATCGTTACCAGAGTGTGGATTTGCTCGAAGAGTCCCGCGCCGCCCGGCCGGATATCTCACTCTGGTCAACCCTGGAAAGCGGGGGAATCGTGCTCAATCTCAGACACTCACCGATGCGGGTCGAAATCGAGACCTCCGACTGAGGCTGGCTTCCCAGTTCGCCCGCGATATTGATGCCAGCGGGCTAATTCATTTTAAAGAATAACAGCAGGTTACCCGATAACAAATATGAAGTGGTCTGGGCCGTTATGGTCGGTCTGTGGCCTCTGTGCGTCCTGCGGGACGTCAACATATTCGCTGAATAACAAATGAGCTTAACGGGCAATCTCAAGACGGTCACCTTTCCAGACCTGCTGCAACTAATCGCCACCGGTCGCAAGACCGGTACGGTCGCGATCACGCGTGGCGAGGCCAAGAAGGAAATCTACTTTAAAGACGGGAACGTCCTGGGCGCCAGTTCATATGGCGCTGATGACGATCTGCTGGGGAACATCATTCTCAAGAGCGGCAAGGTCAGTAAGGGCGATCTGCAACGCGCTTTATTCGTCCATCGCACTTCCGGCAAGAAGATCGGCCAGACACTGGTTGAGATGGGTTTGGTCACCCGGGATGAACTCAAGGTATACCTGCGCCGTCACGTCGAATCGCTGATCTACGACCTCTTCAGTTGGAAGGATGGCGAGTTCATTCTCCGCGAGGGCGATCTGCCCGATCGCGCCAAGCGGACGGTTGAGCTTTCGACGATGAGCATCGTCATGGAAGGCTCCCGCCGCATCGATGAGTGGAGTCAGATCCAGGAGTTGATGCCTGACGACAATCAGGTGCTGGTGATCAACAACTCGCCCGAAGGCAAGCTCCAGGAAGTCAGACTCAGCCTTGAAGAGTTCAAAATCGTCACCCTGATCGACGGCCATCGTACGGTAGGTGAGCTACTGATGGCCTCGCCGCTCGGCGATTTCGACACCTCCAGCGCGGTCTACCGGCTGATGAAAGCCGGCTTGGTGGAAGTCGCCAGTCAGCGCCGGAACAGCACCAGCAATCCGCGCGAAGAGGAGTCTCTTTTCTGGCTGCTATTGCGCGTTTATGGAGCCGCTTTCGGCGCGATCCAGAAAATGCTGGAGCGCAAGCTGGGGCCGGAGAACCGGCGCTTGACTCATTCGTTGGCCGAATACAAGAAAGGCATTTGGTCCTATTTCACCGACAGTAACCACGCCGACTTTCCCGCCAGCTTCGAGGCGCTGAAGCGCACCCTCTCCAAGATTCCGCGCGAGGTACGGGTGCTGAAGCTGGTTGCGGGCCTGAATCAGATACTAGAGCAACAGCTAAGTATGGTCTACTCGTTACTGGGTCGCGATGTGCGACGGCAAGTGGCTGGCGAGATTCGCAAAGAAGTGACGATTCCGTTGGCTGAGCGCAAGGAGGTCGACACCAAGTATGGCATTGGCAACGATCTCCACCGCATTCTCAAGGAAATCAAGCTGACCGCTGCTGAAATATGAGGTCAAGGATGAAAGAGTTTTGTGCAGGCGTCGCAGCCGGAGTACTGTTGCTGGGCAGCAGCGATCTGGCGGCGGCAAATGGAACTGGCGAAGCATCGGCCGCGACGGTGGGCGCGCATCTGGCGCTCCTCGTCTTCGGTCTGCTCTGCTTCGCGGTCTGCTTTCGGATCTATTCACTACTGCGTGGGGGTGAGCTGAGCACGGGCTGGCAGGTTTTCACTGCTGCCTTTCTGCTGTTGTCACTAGCTGAGGCAATGAATGTTTCCACGGCACTCGAGTTCTTCACGTTGCCGGGAGAACTGGTGAACGCCCTGCGCGTTCTGGCGCTCTTCCTGCTCTTCTGGGGAGTTACGAAAATCAAGAAGAGCCTGAGTTGAACCACTAAATCCAGTGGGTGAGCATGTTAGAATCTGCCAGTATTGATGAGCGAATCGCCAAGTGCGAGAAAATCCTCAAGAGCAATGCCTCCTCACAGGCGTTTGCTCCTTTGGCGGATGCCTTGCGCATGAAAGGCGAACTGGACCAGGCTTTCCGCATCTGTCGACAAGGGCTACGTCGCCATCCTGAGTACGGTGCCGGTCACCTGGTGATGGCCAAGATCAATCTCGATCGCAAGATGTATGACTGGGCCGAACAGGAGCTGGAGGAGGCGGTTAGACTAGAAGGCGAAAGCCGCGCCAGTGAACAACTGCGAGTGGAGATCCTGCTTGCCAAGGGTGATTACGGCCAGGCTCAGAAGCTGCTTGCCAAGCTTAAGCTCATTGGTGGCAACCCGCTCTATCTGCAAAGCATTGAAGACCGGATCAAACGAGCGCGGCAGCGGTCTGCCCGCAGCGGCGAGCCGGGCGCCACAGATGGGGCAGAACTGGATGAGGGTGACGGCGATCAGGCCGAGGCAAAACTGCCTCCACCACCCTACACCCTCTCACGCGCCCTGGATGAGTTGGTGCAAATCAGTGGCGTGACTCTGGTGCTCTGCACACATCGTGATGGCGTGCTGGTCGATCACCGCGGCGAGAGCGAGCTTAAACCGGAAGCGACAGCAGCACTTTGCCTGGAGATGTTCCGTGTGACCGAAAACGAGGGCGGACGGCGCTACCTCGGCGCGCCTCTGCGCATGTCGGTCGACGCCAGCGACGGCACGATCGAGGTTGTCAAGCAGGAGAACTATCACTTCATCATTTTCATTGGCGAAGAGGCCAACCTGGGCGCACTCCGCCTGAAGCTGGAAGAGATTGCGGATAGACTTGAACCCGAGACGCAAGCAATAGAGGCTTAACATGGCTTTGGCAAGCAAGGAATGGCGGCATCTGCTGCTGCTCACGGCAATTGTTGCAGCGCTACCGCTGCTGGTTTTTCCGAATTCGCTCGGGCTGAACCTGAGACTGTCCTTTGCTATCTATATAGTGGTGGAGCTGGCCTACTTCTATGTGGTTTTCCGGCTTCTCAATCCGGGCAGTGACAATCGGTCGGCGACCCTGGGGACGCTTCTCAGTCTGGCGGGGCGGCTACTGCTCTCAGCGGCCTTCTGGATCTATCTGGTGTTGTTCGCCACGGTCAAACCGGGAATCGCTTTTGGGCAGGCATTCTTCAGTTTCAAGCCGGCGCTCATCCTCTTCACCTTAACCGCTCCGGTGATCTTCAATTCGGCAATCGCGCTCGTCGGTTACGGCATGTCGCGAGCCCGCGCCCGCGCGCCGCGCCGCAGCACGCTGCATGTAAAGAGCCCAAGCTCGCCGGCACCGAGCGAACTGCGCCCGCTCGAGAGTGCGCCATTGTCGCGGCCGAAAGCGGAGAGCGAGGGTTTCGGCTTCGGTTTCGAAGCCGCGGTGCGCCACGTCGGCGAGTACTCCGGCGTGCTTTGCGCGCTTTTGATCGACCAGGAAGGTCTGCCGGTGGCCAGTTTCGATCGCAATGACGAGGATACCGAGCTCTGGTCCGCATTGGTCATCGAAATCGCTGCCGAATTGCAGGTGACGCTTGCCCGGATCGGCTCGGACGACCTTAGCTGGTTGGAATTCGCTTATGATGGCAAGCGATGCTATCTCTTGCCGGTTCACGATATGTGGCTGTTGTCAATCGCCAATGCGGCAACGGATGAACTCGAAAAGATCCGCATGCAGCAGGCCGCGGCGATGGTCAGCCGCTACCATCAGGATAGATATCAATCTCAGTCTCACTCATTGACGGAGCATAATTATGCAGGAAGTACTGTCGGAGCTTAACAAGACTTCCGGAATCACGGGGAGTATGGTGGTCGGGCATGACGGTATCGTCATCGCCTCCGATTTGTCATCGCAGTTCGACAACGACACCATCGGCGCGCTGGCGAGTTCGATCAGCTCTACCGTTTCCAAGAGTCTGGAACGCATGAATAGATCACCGCTCAGTCAGCTCACAATCGAGGCGGAGCATGGCAAGCTGTTCATCAGCTCCGCGCCGGTAGGCTATCTGATCGTTACCACTGAGGACCGGGTGAATATGGGGCTGGTGCGCCTGGAGATGCGCAACGCTGTCTCGCAATTAACCATCTAGAGCCGCGCAGCAAGGGTTAAGAATATGGTTTCAATCAACTTCTCCACCAGAGAAGTCAACTGCAAGATTGTCTACTATGGTCCCGGGCTTTCCGGCAAGACCACCAATCTGCAGTACGTTCATGTTAAAGTGCCGAAAGCCCGGCGAGGCGATTTGATTAGTCTCGCGACCGAGGCGGATCGCACGCTCTACTTCGACTTCCTGCCGATCGATATCGGTTCGATCAACGGTATGGCGACCAAATTCCAGCTCTATACCGTGCCGGGACAGGTCTTCTACAACGCGACGCGCAAGCTGGTGTTGCGCGGCGCCGATGGTGTAGTCTTTGTGGCCGACTCGCAACGCTCCAAGCGTGAGGAGAACATCGAGTCTCTGCACAATCTCAAAGAGAACCTGGCGGAGTATGGTTACGATATGGAGACCATGCCGGTAGTGCTGCAGTACAACAAGCGCGACCTGCCCGACCTGCTGACCATCGAGGAATTGGAAGCCGATCTCAACTGGGGCCACTGGCCGCATTATGAGGCCGTCGCATCCGCTGGGACCGGCGTATTCGACACGCTCAAGCTGGTCACGAAGCTGGTCTTGGACACGGCCAAAAAAGGCGCGAGCAGTACTGAGCCGATCCCGGTGGGCGCGACCGTGGGTGCAACCGAGGAGACAACCCTGGAGTCTGAGACCGGGAAGACAGCCACCATGTCGGAAAGCGAGGCGGGCATACATACTGATCAGCTGGCCGTGGAGAAGGTGGTTATGGCTCCGACGGCCGGCCCGCAGTCTGAGGCTGCCACACTGCGCCCGGTAGGCGAGTCGACGCCCGAGCCGCGAGCCGCGACCGGGCCCGTCCCGTTAGCTGCTGTCGATTCCTCGGCTTCAACCCACGACCGGCCGGCGGCCGCCCGAACTTCCGCCACCGGACGCTACGGAGCGGAAGCGGTGGCGGTAGTTGAAGCGCCACGCACGGTGGGGCCGCAGCGACAGAGCGTCGCACCTGAATCCGAACGCGAAGAGGAGAGCGAGGCGGAAATGTCAAGTTCCGCTTATGCAGATACATTCGAAGTGCCCCGGGTGATTTCGATGCAGAAGAGCCTGCGGGTCAAACACAAAACTGAAAAGAGATTCTCCCTGTTCGGCTGGCTGCGTCGCCTGTTTGCCGGTTGACGGGGATTAGTTACAGAGGTGCCGAATGGCTGGTGAAGCGACGATTGAATACTGGGCCGATACCACCCGCATTGACGGCGTGATTTCCAAATTGTTGAAGGGCTCGGAGGCCAAGTGCGCGCTGCTGGTGGACAAAGATGGTCACCTGATTTCGCGTCACGGTTTCACGCAGACTCTGGACACCACGGCGTTGTCGGCGTTAATGGCCGGTAGTTTCGCCTCGACGGCGGAGATCGCACGTTTGGTAGGCGAGTTGGAGTTCTCGGTATTGTTCCATCAGGGCAAGAAGGACCACATTCACATGAATCTGGTCGGCGAGCGCTCGATTCTCGCGGTGGTTTTCGATGATCGCACGACTATCGGCATGGTCCGCCTGTATGCGCGTGAAGCCGCCGAGGAACTGGAGCGGATCTTCATCGAGACCGCGAAATCGGGTGGTGAGCGGCAGGGTCTGTCGGACGAGTTTGCCAGCTCTGCGGAGAGCAAGCTGGACGACATCTTTCAGGATTAGCGGCGGTACAACAACCGCGACAGGAGTCTAGCGGAAAGGAATTATGCCAAGCCCGCAGGAACTGGGTACCTTGCTGGTCGAGGCAGGCAAGATCAGTGACGATCAACTGACTCTTGCGTTAGCTCGCCTCAAGGATAACAACACGCGTTTGGAGGATGTGCTGGTCGACATCGGCGCCTTCTCCGATCCCGACGATGTTTCCGCCTTCATCGGCAAACAGCTAAACATCGGCGCCATTCGTCTGTCCGATATCGAGCTTAACCCGGACATCGTCAAGCTGATTCCGGTCGATCTGGCGCGCAAGTTCAACGTGATAGCCGTCAGCAAGATCGGCAAGACGCTGGTGGTGGCGGTCAGCGATCCCAACAACGTCTATGTCCTCGATGCGATAAAGTTTATTACCGGTTTCTCGGTGCAGCCGGTGATGTCGCCCGAAAAGGCGATCAGGAAAGCAATCGAGCACTACTATTCCGATCAGGCCGAATACACACAGATTTTGCAGGGCCTGGAGGACTCCGATCTGCAGGTGATCGACCCTAATGATGACGCTCCCAGCGAACTCGATCTGCAGTCGGCGGTCCAGGACAAGCCCCTGGTCAAGCTGGTCGACTCGATTATCACCGAGGCGATCCGCAAGGGCGCCAGCGACATTCATATCGAGACTTACGAGCGGCGCATCCGCGTGCGCTATCGTATCGACGGGGCGCTGCAGGAAATGTCGCCGCTGCCCTTCAAGTACCGCGCGGCGATTGTCAGCCGGGTCAAAATCATGGCCGATCTGGACATCTCCGAGCGACGCCTGCCCCAGGATGGCCGCATCAAGATCAAAGTCGGTGACCATCCGGTCGATTTGCGTGTTTCGGTGCTGCCGACCATTTACGGCGAAAAGGTTGTGATGCGAATTCTCGACCCGAAAGCACTGCAGCATGACCTGACCAAACTGGGGTTTCCGGAAATAGCGCTCAAGCAGTTTGACAAAGCTATCCACCTGCCCTACGGCATCGTGCTGGTCACCGGTCCCACCGGTTCCGGAAAGACCACGACTCTATATTCGGCGCTCAGAACTATCAATACTGTCGATACTAACATTATGACCGTCGAGGATCCGGTAGAGTTCAATTTCGACGGTATTAATCAGGTCGCAGTGCGTACCGACATCGGTCTGTCGTTCTCGGCGGCGTTGCGCTCATTTTTGCGCCAGGACCCTGACGTCATTCTGCTGGGAGAGATTCGCGATGGCGAGACGGCGGAGATTGCAATCCGTGCGGCGTTGACCGGACACTTAGTGTTCAGCACGTTGCACACCAATGATGCGCCCTCCTCGATCGCGCGTTTGATCGACATGGGGATTCCCAGTTTCCTGGTGGCCTCGGCGACGAAACTGATTATGGCGCAGCGGATGACACGCAAGATCTGTCAGGCCTGTAAAGAGAAAGTAGAAGTGGACCCCGAAATCCTGCTCAGTCTCGGAATTCCGGAAGTTGAGATCGGGATGCTGGAGATCTATCGTGGCCGCGGCTGCAACGAGTGCAACCAGACAGGTTATGCCGGACGAACCGGCCTCTTTGAAGTGATGAGCATCACGCCGGAAGTCGAAAAGTTGATTCTGACCGGCGCTCCGACCAGCGAGGTTCTCGCGCTGGCGATCGATCAGGGCATGAGCACCCTGCGCATGGCAGGTATTGATAAAATCCGTCGCGGCATCACCACCGTCGAAGAGGTGCTGGCCAAGACAACTTGAGCGAAGGTGAAAGCAGGTTATGGCATCCCCACGATGCCCAAGAGGAGATAGAAGATGATCAATCTGCGAGAATTGTTGGAGATACTGCTGGAACGGCATGGGTCGGATCTGCATCTGGCGGTCGGTTCGCCGCCGCAGATTCGGGTCGATGGCAAATTGCATACTCTCGATTTCGACCCGCTTACTCCGGACCAGACCAAGAAGCTGGCTTACAGCATGATGTCGGAAAAACAGAAGCAGAGGTTTGAGGAAAACTCGGAGCTTGATCTCTCCTTTGGTATCGAAAACCTAAGCCGCTTCCGCTGCAATGTCTTCATCCAGCGCGGCAATGTCTCAGTTGCGCTGCGTCAAATTCCCTATCGCGTACCGACTTTCGAAGAACTCGGTATCGACAAAGCGATCGTCGAGATGGCGAATCTGCCGCGCGGCCTGGTGCTGGTCACCGGCCCCACCGGTTCCGGAAAATCTACTACGCTCGCGGCGCTGATTAACAAGATCAATCGCGAACGGCATGATCACATTCTGACGGTTGAAGACCCGATTGAGTACCTGCACCGTCACCAAAACTGCCTGATCAACCAACGCGAGGTCGGCGCCGATACCAAGTCCTTTGCGTCGGCGCTGAAATACGCGTTGCGACAGGATCCCGACGTGGTGCTGATCGGCGAGATGCGCGATCTTGAGACGGTGACTTCGGCCCTGAATATCTCAGAGACCGGTCATTTGGCCTTCGCGACCTTGCACACCAATTCCTGCGCAGAGACGATCAACCGGATCGTCGACGTCTTCCCCACCAACCAGCAGGAGCAGGTTCGGGTCACGCTCTCTTTTGTGCTGCAGGGCGTGGTGTCGCAGGTATTGATTCCGAAGATCGGCGGCGGGCGAGTGTTGGCCTGCGAAGTAATGACCTGCACGCCGGCGGTGCGGGCGCTTATTCGTGATGATAAGATTCACCAGTTATACAGCATGATCCAATCGGGTCAGAAGTATGGCATGCGTACGATGAACATGTCCCTGGCAAGCCTCTATCTCTCGCGCAAGATCACCATTGGTGAAGCGATGGCTCGGAGTTCCAATGTTCAGGAATTCAATGAGATCGTCTCCCGCGCGCAGGGAGTGGCGGTCAGGTACTAATAAGTACGGCTGGAGGTTTAAATGCCAGTCTTTGAGTATCGTGGTAAGACAGTAACCGGATCGCCCGTTGAGGGCGAACTGAAGGCCAAAGACCGGGGTGAACTGGAGCGGCTTCTGCGTCGCAATCGGATCCTCGTGGATCGTATTGCCAAGAAACCCTCCCAGATCAACATCCGAATCGGCACCGGCATCAAGAAGGTCTACATCTCCCGCTTCACGCGGCAGTTCGCGACGATGATCGGCGCCGGTCTGCCGATGGTGCAGTGTCTGGAGATTCTCGCCAAACAAATGGAGTCGCTCGAATTTCGCAAGATCGTTGCCAACATCCAGGAGAGCGTCTCCGCCGGATCGACGCTCTCGGAGGCGATGGGCAAGCACAAGAAGGTCTTCGACGATCTTTATGTCAACATGGTCGAGGCCGGTGAAATGGGCGGCGCGCTCGATACGATTCTC